>DASPQQ010000367.1:0-7771 GCA_035624885.1 Bryobacteraceae bacterium
GCCTCGTACGCGCGCTGGCTGGTGATGAGATTGATGAACTCGTCGACAACGCTCACGTTCGATTGTTCGAGATAGCCCTGCAGCAGCGTGCCGTGGCCTTCGGTATCGCCGGGAGGGCCCACGATCGGCTGGCCGGAGGAATCGGTCTGCAGATAGAGGCTCTGGCCGATGGAATTGAGGCCGGCCGGGTTCTGGAAGTTCGCCAGCGTGATCTGCCCCGCCACCTGCGCCGCGGTCTGGCCGGAAATCGTGAAGCTCACCGTGCCGTCGGTGCCGATGGTGATCGACTGGGCCGTGGGCGGAATGGCGATCTGCGGTACCAGCTGATCGCCGTTGGCCGTTACGATGTTGCCGCTGGCATCGAGCTGGAAGGCGCCGGCGCGCGTATACGCGATGCTGCCATCGGCCTGCTTGATCTGGAAGAAGCCGCGGCCCTGAATCACCAGATCGAGCGGGTTGCTGGTGCTCGTGAAGTTGCCCTGCTGAAAGATGATTTCGTTCGATGCCGCTTTGGTGCCGAGGCCGAGCTGCAGACCCACCGGCACAAACTGCGTCTGGCTGGCCGAGGCACCGGGCTGCAGCATCGTCTGATAGAGAAGATCCTGAAACTGCGCGCGCCGCGACTTGTAGCCGACGGTGTTGGCGTTGGCAAGGTTGTTGGCGATGTTGTCCACGTTGAGCTGCTGTGCGGTCATGCCGCTGGCGGCGCTGTAAAGTGCCCGAATCATTTGTTGCGTGCTCCTTGAATCCGCTGGAAATTCATGCGGCGACCTTCGCCACTTCCTCAATTGCTCTGCGGTTGAGCTCGTTGCCGATGCTCATCGCCTTCTGCAGCATTTCGAACTGGCGCATGATCGCGACGAGGCGCACGGCCGATTCCGCGGCTCCCACATTCGACTCTTCGAGCTTGCCCTGCAGAATGGCGCCGGTCGCGGGCCGCGGCGTGGTTCCGGCGGCGGGCGTGTAGTAATTGAAGCCGGCCTTTCGGACGGCATTCGCGTCAAAGGCGGTGAGGCCGATCTGTCCCGCGACCTGGCTGGCCTGCGTCACGGTTCCGTCGCGGGCGACCTCGATCTCGAGGTTTGGCTCGAGGGTGATGGGCGCGCCGTTGGTGCCGAGGACATTCCGGCCGTCGGAAGTCGCGAGCGTGCCGGTCGGCGAGACACGGAGGCTGCCGTTGCGCGTGTAGCGCACACCGTTGGGCGTCTGGACCGGGAAATAGCCTTCGCCGTCGATTGCGAGGTCGAGCGGGTTCGCCGTGTTTTTCAGATTGCCCTGCGAATGATCGACCCACTGCGATTCGATCACCGGAAGAGCCGGGAGTTCGCCGGTCACCGGATCTCCCGACGCTTCCTCGCCGACGAAGAGGCTGTAGAATTCGCGGTCGGCCTTGTATCCGCCCGTGGACGCATTGGCTACGTTGTTGGCGAGGAGGTCGAGCGATTCCATGCGGGCCCGCATGCCGCTGGCTGCCGAAATGGAGAGGTTGTCCATGCGCGAAGTGAGATTGCAGGCAGCTCGCCGAACCGGCGCATGTTCGTAAAACGCTCAAAGACAAACGCGGATGGCCGATAAGTCTGATGAAAGCCTCTGCACCCGCCGCCAGAATTTTGGCGATATTCGCCAAAACGCCACGATTCTGCCGCTCCGTCTTCCGCTAACCTCCTGAAAACCGGAGCCGCCTCTTTGGCGCCCTGCCTGCCACCCGGGAGGCGTGATCGCTCCGGTGCTTCCCGCCGCGCCAGCCCCCGCCCCGCAAGCTCCTGCGCAGGCGCGCGCCGCTCTGGCGCCCGATTTCGGGGGCATCATGGAGGCGATCATCCACGCGGCTCCGGTTCGCGCGGCCACCGTGGTCAAGGCTCCCGCCGCGCCGCTGGAATTGCCTGCGCCCCGGGTCGCCGCTCAAGAGCCTTCTCCTGTTGCGCAGCCGGCCGCCGAGCCTGCGGCTCCTCGTGTGACGCCGGACAAGAGCAGCTCTGCTGCTCCGCAACTTCCCATTCCGTTCTCGCTCGAGCCGGACCCAGCGGCCCCTGAAGTAAAGCCCGCTGCTGCCTCGCCTGCAGCCGCGCCACCGGCTTCGGCAGAACCGGCGCCGAAAAAAGGGGAACGCGCCGAGACGAAGGCGCAGTTGGCGGAGAGCCGACCCACTCTTCCCGCCATAGCCGTGGCTGTGCCCCAACCGATCGAGATCAGACCCGTGCCCGAGCGAATGTCCGATACCGCACCCGCGCCCGCCACGGCGAAGGCCATAACGCCAGCCTCTTCCGGCGACAACACTCCGGCTCCTTCGGAGCGTCCGCCCGCGGTCGAGGTGAAAGTGCATTTCGATGATCCTGCTGCGCCGGACGAACGTCCTCTTCCCGCGCCGCAGATCCCGTCCGCAGCCATCCCGGCGCTGGCGCCCGCCATCGTCGAACCCGCGCAGCCGCGCGCGGCGGCCAACGCGGATATCGCAAACCCGATCGCAGTCACCTCTGCTCCGTCATCTGTACAGCCCGCTGCGGCACGCACGATCCCCAACGGACCCGCTGCGGCTCCGGCTCATCTCGCTGAGCCGCCGCTGCCCGAGACACCGAAGCCAGGACCATCGCTTCGTTCGGTCGCGCTCGAATTCACTCCGGACGGTGCGCAGGATGTCCGGCTCCGTCTCACCGAACATGCGGGCGATGTCCACATTTCGCTGCATGCAGCCGATCCCTCGCTCGCCGGGCGGCTGAGCGCAGGCGTACACGATCTGGTGGGCGCTCTCTCTCAGGCCGGCTACGATGCGCAGGCCTGGACGCCAGACCAGGAACGCGGCCATCAGCGTCAGCCCGGCGAACAATCTGAACCGAGGCGCGGCCCGCAGGACGGCGCCACCGACTTCAGCGCCTTCATCGACGAATCGAAAAAGGAGAATGCATGAGTTCCGTCAGTACCGCGCTCAGTTCGCTGAGCAACACGAGCGGCACCCCGCAGGGGCCCCAGACCGCGCCGCCGGCCGATCCGCTCGGCAGCGAATCGACGTTTCTCACCCTGCTGGTTTCGCAGCTTCAGAACCAGGACCCGCTCGATCCGGTCGACAGCAATCAGTTCGTCTCCCAGCTCACCGCGTTCAGCCAGCTCGAGCAGCTGATCGACATCAACCGGAACACGACGCCCGCGTCCGCGTCGAGTTCGACGGCTAGCCAGACCACCCCGGCCGCCGGCAGCAATAACGTTTCCCCGCTCTTATAGGAGATCCGCAGAATGTCATCCGCCATAGCCAACGCCCTTTCCGGCCTGACCGCCAATTCGACCGCGATCAACGTTGTCAGCAACAACCTCGCGAACCTGAACACCACCGGCTACAAAGACGAACAGGTTTCCTTTGAAGACCTGGTCAACGAAAGCATCGCCGGACTCGCGTCCTCCACCACCATCAGCGGTTCGACCAATGCCGTCGGGGTGCAGCAGTTTTCGCAGGGCACCATTGAAACGACCGGGAACCCGTATGACGCGGCCATTCAGGGCGGCGGCTTTTTCGTTCTGCAGGATCCCTCCTCCGGCCAGCAGCTGCTCACACGGCAGGGGAATTTTACAGTCAACGCCAGTGGCGATCTGGTGACGCAGTCCGGTCAGTTCGTCCAGGGCTGGAAGGCGGTGAATGGTGTTCTCTCCACGACGGGTCCGGTCGGGAACATTGCGCTTCCCACCGGCCTCTCGCTGGCGCCGACGGCGACCACAGCCTTCTCGCTGAACGTGAATCTGAACGCGAATGCCACGGCCGGCGCGGCCGACGCAAGCTTCAGCTCGCCCGTCCAGGTGATCGATGCGCAGGGGGTTTCCCACACCCTGACCGTCACTTACACCGAGACCGCGCCCAACACGTGGAGCTACGCGGTGACCATCCCGTCGGCGGATCTGGCAGCCGGCGGCGCGGGCAGCACCAGCCTCGCCAGCGGCACTCTGAGTTTCAACGGGGCGGGGCAGCTGACGAATCCCGCCGCCGCGGCGGGCGGCATTCCGGTCGCGATCAACAACCTCGCTGACGGCGCCAGCAACATGAACATCACCTGGAATCTCTATGACGCAAACGGCGCCAGCCTGATCACGCAGGACACCGCCACGTCGGCGAATCTCTCGAGCACGCAGAACGGTCTGCAGGGCGGCCAGTTGACTGGCCTGAGCATTGGAACCAACGGCGTCATCGTGGGAACGTTTTCAAACGGCCAGACCATCAACGTGGCGCAGATCGCGCTCGCCTCGGTGACGAATCCGGGAAGCCTCGAACAGTTCGACGGGAACTCCTGGGTGCCGACGGCCGCCACCGCCGCTCCGGTCATCGGCATGCCGGCCAGCGGCGCGCGCGGCCAGATCGACGGCGGGGCGCTCGAGAGCTCCACCGTCAACATCGCCAGCGAATTCACCAACCTGCTGGAATTCGAACGCGGCTATCAGGCCAACTCGAAAGTCGTCACCACGGAAGACGAAATCGTGCAGCAGACCATCTCCCTGATTGCGAATCCGTAATGACGCCGCTCGAAGAGGTTGCCCACATCGCCGAAGTGCCCATCCCGATCGAGGTGCAGCTCGACCGGCGCTGGATGAAACTCTCGGAAATTCTCGCGCTCGAAACCGGCAGCATCATCGAGATGACGCGCTCGGCAGGCGAAAACATCGACATTTTCGTCGGCGGCAAACTGGCGGCCTTTGCCGAGATCGTGATCATCGAGAGCGCCATGGGCGTCCGCATCACGGACTTCAATATCGACAGGCAGTAAGCGGGCATGGAAGCATTCGAATCCATCGCGGCAATCGGGCTGGTTCTGGCTCTGCTCGGCGCCGTGCTGTTTCTGCTGAAGAAACGTGGCATCGCGCAGTTCACGCCCATGGCCGGCCGCGCGAAGCAACTCGAGCTCATCGACCGCATCGCTCTCGGGCCGCAGCATGCGCTTCACCTCGTGCGCGTCGGCGGGCGCGCTGTTCTGATTGCGACCGCACCCGGGCACTGCGCGATTTTCGAAAACACCCTGGAGCTTTCATGAAGACCGGCATCCCACCCCTGTTGCCCGCAGGACAGAGTTCCCTCAGCACCCCGATGCAGATCCTCCTGCTGATGACGGTGCTGACGCTGCTGCCGGCGATCATCATGTCGGTCACGCCGTTCCTGCGCATATCGATTGTGCTCCACTTCCTGCGCCAGGCTCTCGGCACCCAGAACGCGCCATCGAATCAGGTGCTCACCGGCCTCGCGCTGTTTCTGACGCTGGTTACGGTGCAGCCGATGATCACCGAGATCTACCGCGACGCCTGGCAGCCGATCGAGCGCGGCGATCTCACGGCGGAACAGGCGTACGACGCGGGCGCGAAACCGCTGAAGCTCTATCTGAGCCGCTTCGTGCGCGAAAAGGACGTCCGGCTGTTTCTGGATCTGACGCATTCACCCGCGCCGCACAAGCCGGCGGATCTCAATCTCGAGGTCCTCGCGCCGGCGTACATCCTCTCCGAGATGCGCGCGGGCTTTCAGATCGGCGCGGTGATCTTCCTGCCGTTCCTGCTGATCGATATCGTGGTCGCTTCGGTGACGCTTTCGATCGGCATGGTGCAGTTGCCGCCCGCCATGGTCTCGGCGCCGTTCAAGATTCTGCTCTTCGTGCTGGTGGACGGCTGGAACCTGACCATCGGCTCTTTGATGAAAGGCTTCTACCAGTGACTCCCGACGGCGTGGCCCACATCGTCGGCCAGATGTTTCTTTCGGCGTTCTGGATCAGCGCGCCGCTGCTTGCCATCGGCTTCGTCACCGGCATCTGCGTGAGTCTGATTCAGGTCCTCACCTCGATTCAGGACACGGGATTCAACTCCATTCCGCGCCTGATCGCGTTCCTCGGCGGCAGCCTGCTGATGATGCCGTGGATGGTGCACAAAGCCATGGCTTACGCCATCGACATTCTTGGAAACCTGAGCCGTTATGGGCGCTGACTCGCTTTTCAGCTACGCGACCCTGTTCGGCTTTCTCTTCACGCTGGCCCGCATCTCAGGTGTATTCGCGTTTCTTCCGCTCGCCGTGTTTCGCGGCGCTCCCGATGCCGCGAAGATTCTGCTCGCCGTTGCCTTCACGCTGCTGCTGCGCAGCGACTGGAAAGCGCCCGCCGGTCTCGAGACGAGCATCGTGCGCATCGTGTGGGGCATCGGGAATGAAATGGCGCTCGGGGTCGCCATCGGGCTCGCGCTTGCCATCGTTCTCGAGACCTTTCAGTTTGCTGCCCAGGGCGTGAGTCTCGCGGCCGGCCTTGGCTACGCTTCGACCATCGATCCGGCGAGCGGGGCCGATTCGACCGTGCTGCTCACCACAGCCGGGCTCCTCGCCGGTCTCTTCTTTTTCGTCTCCGGAGCCGACCGCGTCTTCGTGCGGGCGCTGGCTGACAGCCTGCGCATCGCGCCGCCTGAATCCTTCACGCTCCAGCGCACGTGGGCGGCAGCCATGGGACAGTTCGCGGCATCGATTTTCAGCGTCGGCCTCCGGCTTGCCGCGCCCGTGATCGGGCTCGTTCTTCTTGCTGACTTTTCGCTGGCCGTTCTCGGCCGCGTGCAGGCGCAGCTGCATCTGATGGCCCTGACGATGCCGGTGAAGCTGGCGGCGACCATGCTGCTTGCGGCGCTCACCATCGGGCTCGAGCCTCACATCTTTGAAGCGCGCATGACGGACTGGGTGCAGTTCATCGAAGGCCTTCTCCGCAGCGGGCATTGACGCAGCATGGCCGACCAGTCCCAAACCGAAAAACCCACGCCGCGGCGGATGGAGAAAGCCCGCAAGGAGGGCAACTTCCCCGTTGCGCGCGAATTCGTCTCCGCCATTCAGTTCATGGCGTTCGTGACGCTCGGCGCGGCCTGGTTCCCGGAGTGGCTGAAGCAGCTCGAAACCGCGGTGCGCATGGGGATGCGCGATGCCTTCGGGCAGAATCTCACCGCGCCCGATCTCCTCCTCATCTTCAACCGTCTCGCCACCGCCGTGCTGAAGCCGCTCGGCATCCTGGGACTCGTTCTGCTCGCCGTCACGGTCTTTTTTCAGGCCGCTTCCACCAATCTCGGCTTCAGCTTCGCGCGGCTCGGCCCGAAGTTCGACCGCGTGAATCCGATCCGCAAGCTCAAGGACATGCCGCGCAACAATCTGGGCGCGTTCTTTCAGGCCATCGTCATGCTGCCGGTCATGTTGTGGATCACCTGGACCATGGTGCGCGACCGTCTGCCCGATCTGCTGCGCCTGCCCATGCTCCCGCTCGCCGGTTCGACGGCCGGCGTCGGGACGCTCATCAAAGACGCTCTCAGCAAGGCTTCGTTCGTGCTTGTCGTGCTCGGCGTCATCATGCTGGTGCGCGACCGCGCCCGCTACGCCCGCAGCCTGCGCATGAGCAAACAGGAAATCAAGGACGAATCGAAGGAGACCGAGGGCAACCCGCAGACCAAAGCCCGCCTTCGCCGCCTGCAGCGCGACGCGCGGCGCCGCCACATGATGAAAAAAGTGGCGACCGCGACCGCCGTGGTGGTGAATCCCACGCATTACGCGGTCGCGCTGCGCTACGAGCAGGGGACGTCCGCCGCGCCCATGGTGGTCGCCAAGGGGCGCAATTATCTGGCCGCGAGAATCCGGCAGCGGGCCATTGAAAATCAGGTTCCGATTATTGAGAATCCGCCGCTTGCACAGGCACTGTACAAGTCAGTGGAAGTGGGACAGGAGATTCCCGCGCATCTCTACCGCGCAGTGGCGGAAATCCTGGCCTACATCTTCCGGCTGATGGGAAGGCGGCGTTAA
>DASPQQ010000368.1:0-2404 GCA_035624885.1 Bryobacteraceae bacterium
AGAACTCCGGTTCACGGGTATTCGGCTGCGAGCGTGGTCCGGAAAATCCGGTACAGACAACCTTTTTCGCGCCGTCCCGGCTCTCACGCAGAAGTTTCGTAACGCGAAAAAGGAGTCTGTCCCGGTTTTCCTCAGTGGCTACTTTAGGAGCAAAGGCCCTGAGTGCAGTTCTCACACAGTCTCTGAAGCCGCGGGTCCTCCGATCAGTGGTGCACCGGCTCGAGCGTCTCTTCTGGAGCGGGGCTCGCGCCGATCTGTCAATCAGCGATAGTGTTCGCGGCGGGTTACTGCTGGGCCGCGAGTTCGTCGAGCACGTTGGCGGCGCGGGTGAGGCTGTCGACGCCGAAGACGAGCATGGCCTGGTTCGAGCCCGGTTCGAAGCCGAGATAGGAGTAATCGATATTGATGCGGTTTTCGCCGAGCCGCGTGGCGGCGCGGGCGAACTGGCCGGGCTGGTGCGGGACGCGCATGATGACGACGTCGGTTTCCTCGAAGATCATGCGCATGCCGCCGAGGACGGATTTGGCGGCGGCGGGATTATCGACGACGATGCGGAGAATGCTTTCAACGCCTTCGACCCAGGACTGAAAGGCGAGGATGTTCACGCCCTTCTGGGCGAGGCCGGTGAGGCAGGCGCCGAGGGCGCCAGGCTTGTCCTCGATGGTGATGGTGAACTCTTTCGCCTTGGGCATGTCTCATGATACGAGCCTCGCGGGGCGGATTACCGAACCCCGGTATTTTGGGCTCAATTGTGGCCTGTGCTGGCCGTGTCCCGCGTCTGGTTCGCGCACGTGGGCGCGCCGGAATTACCAGAAGCCCGGTATTTTGCGTCCAATGTTGCCTTAGAACGCTCCACGCGCCGTGTTTCGCTGCTAATCTCCAGGCGTGACACGAGCGATGAGGTGCGCGGCCGCGGCGAGTGCACTGGTGCTTTCCGGCGTCTGGTTTGCGCATGAGGGAGAGAAGGCGCAGAGTTCGGAGGCGGCGCGTCCGCCGGCTGCACCCGCGGGAGCAACGGCCGCGGCGCAATCGGCGGACACCGTGACTTTCGCTCTGGACCCTGGCGACACGCCTGCGGAGCAACGCCGTTCGCCGGCACGGTAAGTTGACCGCGCGATATCCTGTTGGGCGGTGAAGGCACTGCTCTGGATCGCAGCCGGGTTCCTCGCGATACAACTGATTCCGTTCGGCCATTCGCACGCAAACCCCGCGGTCGCGAAAGAGCCCGCGTGGGATTCGGCGCGCACCGGCGATCTGATGCGGCGGGCGTGTTACGACTGCCACAGCAACCGGACGGTTTGGCCGTGGTATTCGAACGTCGCGCCGGTTTCCTGGCTGGTCGCGCACAATGTCAGCGACGGACGGCGGCACCTGAATTTTTCAGAGTGGGAGCGGCCGGGGCGGCATGCGAAGGACGTCGCCGAGCAGATCCGGGAAGGCGAGATGGCGCCCTGGTATTACCGGCCGATGCATCCGGAAGCGCGGCTTACGGATGAAGAGAAACAGGCGCTGATGGCCGGCGCGGAGAAGTCGCTCGGGCCCCAGGATATGGAGCCCGCGCACTGAGGGTGATGAGCTTGCCGGCGTCTTTCGCGAGTTCGACGTAGTGCGGTGGGCGCCGCAGCGTTGACGCGGCTGAGGAAGATATGCGGGACGACGGTAGACGGGCAGTGTGGAAGAATCTACCTTATGCCTCTTCGCCCGCTGCTTTCCGAAGCACAGATTCAGAAACGCATTGCCGAGATCGGTGCGCAGATCGATAAGGATTATCCCGACGGCACACTCTATCTGATCTGCATTCTGAAGGGCGCGTGCTATTTCCTCGCCGATCTTTCGCGCGCCATCAAGCGCGACGCGTTTATCGACTTCATGAGCATCTCGAGCTACGGCAGGAGCAAGACAACTTCGGGCGAAGTGAAGATCATCAAGGACCTCGATATTTCACTCGAAGGCGCGGATGTGCTGATTGTCGAGGACATTGTCGATACGGGGCTCACCCTGAATTATCTGCTGGGGCTGCTCAAACAGCGCAAGCCGAAGTCGGTGCGGATTGCGGCGCTGCTCGACAAGGTCTCGCGGCGCATCAAGCCCGTCGACGTCGCTTATGCCGGATTCGAGATTCCGGATGAGTTCGTGGTCGGCTATGGGCTCGATTACGCCGAAAAGTACCGCAATCTGCGGGATGTCTGCATTCTCGAAAGCGACTAGCAGGCGGTTCCGCTCATGAGGTTACCGTCCCCGTGGAGCGACAGGCCGCGGCTGAAGAGTCTGTGTGGGAACTCCGGTTCACGGGTATTCGGCTGCGAGCGTGGTCCGGAAAATCCGGTACAGACAACCTTTTTCGCGCCGTCCCGGCTCTCACGCAGAAGTTTTGTAACGCGAAAAAGGAGTCTGTCCCGGTTTT
>DASPQQ010000369.1:0-5084 GCA_035624885.1 Bryobacteraceae bacterium
TCCGCCGCCAGCACCCTCTGCGCCTCGCGCTTCTCCGGACTGCGCACTACTGACGCAGCCAGCTCCGCGATCGTCTCATGATCGAGGAACGTGAACAGCTTCAGGTACCGCACCACGTCGTCGTCCGTCGTCTGCAGCCAGTACTGATACATCTGATACGGGCTGGTTCGTTTCGCATCCAGCCAGACCGAACCTTCTTCCGTCTTCCCGAACTTCTTCCCGGCGGATGTGGTGAGCAGCGGGAACGTGATGCCTTCGCTTTCGCCGCCCGCAATGCGCCGGATCAGTTCGCGCCCGGAAAGAATATTGCCCCACTGATCGCTGCCGCCCATCTGCACTTCACACCCGTAGTGCCGGTAAAGGTGGTAGAAGTCATAGGCCTGCAGCAGCATGTAGCTGAATTCGGTGAAGGAAATCCCCTGATCGCGTTCTTCAAGGCGCGTGCGCACCGAATCCCGCTTGATCATTTCGTTGACGGAAAAATGCTTCCCGATATCGCGCAGGAAGCCGAGCAGATCGAGCGGCAAAAGCCAGTCCGCATTGTTCAGCATGAGCGCTTTGTCGGGCGAGGAGAGATCGAAGAATCGCCCGAGCTGAATGCGAATCGCCTCGGCGTTTTCCGCCGTCTTCTCCGCCGTGAGAAGGGACCGCTCGGAGGTTTTCCCGCTCGGATCGCCGATCAGGCCGGTCCCTCCGCCCACCAGCACCAGCGGACGATGCCCATGGCGCTGCGCATGCGCCAGAGCCATCACGGGAATCAGACTGCCAAGGTGGAGACTATCGGCGGTAGGGTCGAAGCCGACGTACATCGTGCGCCGGCCGGCATCCAGAAACGTGTCGAGATCGTCCCGCGTGGTTGCTTCGAGGAACCCGCGCCATCTCAACTCGTCGAGGAAGCTGCTCATTCATAACACTTTGACATACGGGCGTTCTTCTTCCGCCGCCCAGGCAGGAGAAAGCGCGCGCGCCAGCTGGCTCAGGTCGGATTCGGCCAGCTGCGCCTCGATCGCGGCGGAATCGATGGTCCGCACCACGCCCGGCAGAGCCCGGCCGAAGATGAATCCCTGCATCACTTTGACGCCCAGCAGCCAGAGATTTTCCATCATGTGCTTGCGGTGCACGCCGGTCGCGATCACCTGTACGCCCAGTTCTTCCGAGATCTCCACCAGCTTCCGCACGGTTGCCGCGTACACCGGCTGTTCGATGTTCCAGACCACGTTCTTGTCGATCTTGATGTAATCCGGCCGCAGATCGCACACGCCCTGCATCGGATTCGCGCCGATCCCGACGTTGTCGAGGGCAAAGCCGAAACCCTGGTGCTTCATGTAAGTCTGAATGCGCCGCAGACGGGCCGAATCGCCTACCAGATCCGCTTCCACCGCTTCGAACACGAAGTCGGAAGGCTTGAGGCCCGCCGTTTCAAGCAGCTCCGTCACGGGCTGCATGGTCAGTTCCGGTTCATGCATCGAGCCCGGCAGGAAGTTCACGAAGAAGGGACTGCTCACGCCGCTCAGGTGCTTCTGCAGCGACGCCGACCGCACCGCCAGCGCCCGCGCATACGAATCGAATGTGCGGATATCGTTCCGCGTGCGCGCCGCTTCCAGAATCTCCGGCGCCTTGTGCACGCGGCCATGCGGACCATCCGAGGTGTAGCGGATCAGGCATTCGTGCCCTGCCAGACTCTGCCCCGAGGTATCCACGACCGGCTGATACCAGGTTTCAAACCGATCTTCGGCGAACGCCTTGTCGAACCAGGCAGTCCGCGACTGCCGAAGATTGTAGAGTTCGTGAGACATGGTCCTTGATTTTCTCTTCGGCAGCGAAACCTGAATTCTCTAGCAGGCTGCTGAAAAAACACCGGGACAGACAGAACTGGCACCTTTTTCGCCATGCGAAATCGCGTGTTTTCAGTGAGGCGCTCCGGCGAAAAAGGCTGCCAGTTCTGTCTGTCCCGTTTTTTCAGCAGCCTGTCAGTGCCGAATCGGCATGGGACACTGGAAGATTCAGCCAATGAGCAGGAAAATCTACTACTGGAAACTGCGCGATACGGAGCTTCAGCTGGGTGAGCGCACCCTCATCATGGGCGTTCTCAACGTGACGCCCGATTCGTTCTCCGACGGCGGCCGCTTCAACGATCCCGATCGCGCTTACGCCCGCGCCCTCGAACTGGAAGAGCAGGGCGCCGACATCATCGACATTGGCGCGGAATCGACGCGCCCCGGTTCGGAAAGAATCACCGCGGATGAGGAATGGCAGCGCCTCGTTCCGGTGCTCAAACGTCTGCGCGATAAGCTCAGCGTGCCGCTTTCGCTCGATACGTACAAGTCCGAAATCGCCGAACGCGCGCTGCAGTATGGCGTCCGGATCTTCAACGATCCGAGCGGCCTGACCTTCGATCCCGGTCTTGCGAAAGTGGCGGCAAACGCCAACGCCGGCCTGATCCTCAATCACATGCGCGGCACGCCTGAAACCTGGGCCAAAATGCCGCCCATGGCCGACCCGGTCGGCACCATCGCGCAGGAGCTGAACGCCACCATCAGCCGCGCGCGTCTCGCCGGTGTCGATCGCGCGCGCATTGTCGTCGATCCCGGCCTCGGTTTCGGCAAGCGCAAGGAGCAGAACAGCGAGATTCTGGGAAAACTCGGCAAACTGGCGGAACTCGATTACCCGATTCTGATCGGCGCCTCACGCAAATCGTTCCTCGCCCAGCAATCGGAAGCCGATACGCTGTTCGCGACGGCGGCCGCGGTTGCGATTGCGGCGTTCAACGGCGCGCACATCGTGCGCGTCCACGATGTGAAGCAGACGGCGAGCGTGCTGCTCGTGGCGGATGAAATCGCGCGCATGACCGCTCTCACGAGCGTTGTGCCGGAAAAACCGGCGGCTGTGCCCGGGGTCCGGCCACCGAAGCCCCGCCCGGCAGTCGAGCGCGAGGAGCGCGTCCGTCCCACGCGGCCGCCGCTCGCCAGGCCCGCTGCAGCCGAACCGGCTCCGCCCGCGCCGCCTGCTCCTGCGCCAGCCGAAGCAAGGCCGGAGCGGCCTCCGTTCGTGAAACGGGAAAAGGGGAAGTTCGAAGACCGTGGCGGCAAAGGCGGATGGGCGCCGCCGCAGAAACGGGAGTTTCGGCGCGACGATCGTCCGCCGAAGCGGGAGTTCCGCCCCAAAGGTGAGCGGCCGTGGAGCGGGCCGAAGTCGGACCGGCCCCGGTTCGAAAAGCCAAAATTCGAAAAGAAGCGATTCAGCAGTTTTGAAAAGCCCGGGTTCGAAAAGCCGAAAAGCGATCGCCCGCGCGGCGAAAAGCCCGAAGGCGAACGTCCGCCACGGCGCCCGTTCCGCAAGCGTCCATAACGCAGGCCTGCATCGCGATCGCGACGTTGACATCAATCGGATGCAATTGACATCATAATTGCAGGATGATGCGCACCACCCTGGCTTTGACTGACATAGCCGTGAAAACCATTCGGGAGCACGCCAACAGGCGGCGCCTGTCGATGGGCGAAGCCGCGTCGGAACTGATTTTGCGCGGCTCGCGTTACCGCATTGGCACGAAGACCAGAGACGGGCTGCCAGTGTTCGAAGTGCCGGAGGATTTCCCTGCTGTGACGGATGAAATGGTGCGCGCCGTGCTCGAAGAGGAGTGACCTTCCTCGATGAAGCCGGCAAAGGGAACGTTCCTCCCCGATGTCAATGTGGTGTTCGCGCTGCTCTGGCCAAGGCACGTTCATCACGGAGCCGCGAGTGAGTGGTTCCGCGAGCGGGGATGTGGCGGGTGGGCAACCAACGCCATCACCCAGCTTGGCGTGATGCGGCTGCTGACAAATCCACTCATCGCCCGGAACGCGGTGACTCCGGCCGCGGCTCTTGAGGCTGTGCGCGAAGCCACGGCACACCCGGGGCACGTTTTCTGGAATCTGGATCGCCCGATGGCTGATGTGATCGGCGGCGCTGCCGCACGGCTGACGGGCCATCGCCAGTGGAACGACTTATTGCTTCTGCGGCAGGCGGCTGACCGGCAAGGCGTCCTTGTCACCTTCGATGCGGGATTGACGGCGCTCCTCGACGCGGCGAGCCGGCCCCACCTCCTGGTCCTCAAGCCGTAGGATCAGCCCTTAGCGCTTCTGCGTTTCGATCCAGTGCCGCACGCGCGCGTCCATCACGTCGAGCGGCATTCCCCCGGCGTCCAGAATCTCGTCGTGAAAAGCCTTCAGGTCGAATTTCGTGCCGAGATCCGCGTGTGCCTTCTCACGCAGTTCCAGAATTTCCAGCTGGCCGAGCTTGTACCCCAGCGCCTGCGCTGGCCACGCAACATAGCGATCCACTTCCGCCTGCGGCGTCTCGCCGTAGTGGTCTTCGAAAAACTGCACCATCTGCTCGCGCGTCCAGCGCTTCCAGTGGACACCGGTATCCACCACCAGCCGCACGGCGCGGAACAGTTCACTCTGCAGCCGGCCGAGGTCGCTGCCCGGATCCTGATAGAAGCCCACTTCCTTGCCCAGCCGTTCCGCGTATAAGGCCCACCCCTCGTCGAACGCGCTGAAGAACAGCCCCCGATGGAACGGATGATAGTCGGGCAATTCCTGCGCGATCGAAATCTGCATGTGATGCCCCGGGATGCCCTCGTGATAGGCGGTCGATTCGTCTTCGATCATGTTGTGGTGCGTCGCGTCGTAAGTATCGACCCACACCTGTCCCGGCCGCGACCCGTCCGGTGTCCCGTTCAGGTATTGCGTCGAGTTGTCCTTCTCCATGTATTCCGGGACCGAAGTTACGATCACTTTGGCCTTCGGCAGCCGGCCAAAAAGCTGCGGCAGCTTCGGTTCCATCTGCGCGATGTACCTGCGGTAGGCGTCCAGAATCTGCTCGCGCGATTTCGCGATGTATTTCGGATCCTTCAGGATTGCCTTGCGATAGGTCCTGCCATCCGCATACCCCGCCTTCTTCGCCAGTTCATCGATTTCCTTCTCGATCCGCGCGACCTCCGCGAGCCCGATCTCATGAATCTGATCCGGCGTCTTCGGCGACGTCGCCCAGAAGTGAACCGCGAAGAGATATCGCTTGTCTCCTTCCGGCAGAGCCCAGATGCC
>DASPQQ010000370.1:0-2901 GCA_035624885.1 Bryobacteraceae bacterium
GCACCGGGGGCAGCGCGGCGAAAACCAGCAGGAGACTGACGATCGTTCCCGCGCCGAACGCGATCGAAGCCGTGGCCGCGTGCATGGCGCCGTACTGCGCCCTTGCCGCCAGCGCGAACGCGAAATCGAAGCCGAAGATCAGACCGAAGAGCAGCGCTTCGAGGGCCCGTCTGCCGGAGCGCACGCCGCCGGCCATATTCTGCGCCGCGACAATCAGAATCGCGACCGCCATCAGCAGTTGAATCACCGGCGCAAACCACAACTCGTCCGTCCCGAGGCCGGCCACCGAAGCAAACAGCGTGAGCGCTCCGGCCCCGATGAATCCGCAGGCCACCGGCGCCGCCGCGCGAATCTGCCGCAGCGGCAGGACCAGACAAAGCACGATCAGCAGATAGTCCGTATTGACGATCGTCCCGCCGAAGCCCCACTCGAAGAACTGCGCCGCAACCTCGCCGGCGCTCGGGTCGAGCCGGAGATTCTCCGGGTCCCCCAGGTACTCCCAGGAACGAACCGTGCCGTCCGGCGGAAGGTATCGCAGGCTCGTCGTCACCCGCGCGCCGAGATGCGCGAGGTGAGGGCGAAACGAGAACGCCGACCGGTCCGAGTGGATCGGATACTCGAGCCGCGCATCGATCCATGCCTGATTCCAGTACGTATCGAGTTCCGCCGCCTGCGGCCGGGCCAGATGACTCATCGCCTCGTCGAACGAAGCGAACGATTTGTCCGAAGGCATCGCGACGCGGACGTCCAGGACCTGCGGCAGCGCGAGGCGCGTGTCGCCTTCGTAGATGTCGATCGAATTCGCGATCCAGTTGCGGGCGACACCCGGCAGCATCGTGCCGGCTCCGCCGATGTCGATGTAGCCGTTGCTTCGGACCGGAAACTGGATCTCATTCATGGCCACGAGCGGCACGCGAATGAGCAACTGCATGTGCTGTCCCGCCGGTTTCAGGAACGCGGTAATCGTCACGTCTTCCGGAATGAACCGGGTCGCGGCACGTAAAGGAAAGCAAAGAAAAAGGCCGAAAAGAAGAGAAAAAATACCGATCCGCAGGCTGTCTGAAACACCGGCCGGCGGGCCACCTGAACGGCCGCAGGACGCGGGCGGCCGCAGCAAGCGAAATCGCATTCAGCCAGTTTACAATCCCATAAACGTCATGTATAGTGTTTGAGGTTCCGGAGGCCGGAGTCCGGCCTGTCTCGTGTTGTCTCTGCGCGGTTCGCACGCCCGCAGTCGAGGTTCTCTGAAAACCAGGTTTTTCAATGTCAGTTGGGAGGCTGTTCAAAAGATGAAGCGTAATTTGTATGTGGGTGCCGCGATTCTCGCACTCGCCGCCGGGTTCGGAATTGGATCCGCAGTGCTCGGCAGGAAAGCGAAGGTTGAGGCCGCCGGCATGACGGCGCCGCACTTTGAAGTCGATCCGCTGTGGCCCAAGCCGCTGCCGAATCACTGGATCATCGGCCAGACGATCGGCCTCGATGTCGATAAGAATGACAACGTCTGGATCATCCATCGCCCCGGCACGTTCGATTCGTCGGGCAAGGAAACCTACGCGATGAACACCGAAGGTGGTCACCCCTGGGGCGACTGCTGCGTTGCCGCTCCCGACGTTCTCGAATTCAACGCCGCCGGCGACCTGATTGGTCACTTTGCGCGGACGGACATGCAGCATGACTGGCCGTCTTCGAACCACGGCATCACGGTTGACCCGACCGACGGCACCATCTGGCTCGGCGGCAATGGCGCCGGACAGAATGCACCCCGTCCGGGCGCGGCGGCTGCTCCGGGCGCCGGACGCGCGGCCGCTCCCGCACGTGGCGGTCGCGGGGCGAACCCCGGCGCCGAAGAAGGTGTCGCTACTGGTCAGGGCGCGTATCACGACAGCTTTATCCTGCACTTCACGGCGGATGGCAAGTGGCTCGGCGAAATCGGCGGCGCGAACATGAACAAGGGCAGCAATGACCCGAACGCTCCGCGCGGCGTCGCTGAAATCCGCTTCAACAAGGAAGGCGAGATGATCGCGGCCGACGGCTACGGGAACAAGCGCGTCTCGATCTGGGATCCCAAGACCCTGAAGATCAAGCGGTTCTGGGGCGCCTACGGCACGAAAGAGATCGACGACAAGAACCCCGGCGCGTACATTCCGCCCACGGGCGATCCGGCCGCGAATGCGGACAAGCAGTTCCGCAACCCGGTTCACTGCGCGGTTCCTTCGAACGACGGTCTCATTTATGTCTGCGACCGCGTCAACGACCGTCTCCAGGTGTTCAAGGAAGATGGCACCTATGTGAAGGAAATCTACATGGAAATCTACACCCGGGGCGACGGTTCGGTGTGGGAAATCGCGTTCTCGAAGGATCCGGCCCAGAAGTATATGTACATTGCTGACGGCTCCAACGAGCGCATTCACGTTTTCGAGCGCGAATCGCTGAAGGAAATCTACGCGTTCGGCGATGGCGGACGCCAGCCCGGCCAGTTCTACGCCGTGCATTCGATCGCCACCAACTCGAAGGGCGACATCTTCACGACCGAGACCTATCGCGGTCAGCGCGTGCAGAAGTTCCTCTATAAGGGCATCAAGCCGGTGGAGAAGGATTACACCGGGACCTCCTGGCCGAAGAAGTAGTCGAGCTCAGTCAGGCAAAACAGAACGGCCCGGCATCGATGATGCCGGGCCGTTTTCCATTTCATGATCGCTGTGGACGCGACTTCAGTGGCGTCTGGCCCCGCACTTACTTGCAGAGCATATCCGGCGAATCGTTCAGTTTCACGTTGATCCGGATCTCGCGGGTCACCGCCGGCTGTTTCCTCGAAACCGCCGTCAGCACCGCCTTCCCCGTGATGCCCCTCGCATTGAACGTCACCGAGGTCGGCGTGGTCTTGAGCGGAGTGCAGGCCTC
>DASPQQ010000371.1:0-5810 GCA_035624885.1 Bryobacteraceae bacterium
GGCGTCGCGCAGCTTGAGCCCGTCGTCCGCCGAGACGCTCTCCGGCTGCGACGCAAAGCCCGCGCGATGGAGCGAACGATAAAGAAAATCTCCGGATTTGTCGCCCGTGAACATGCGTCCGGTGCGGTTGGCGCCGTGCGCTCCGGGAGCGAGCCCGAGGATCAGCAGGCGCGCCGCGGGATCGCCGAAGGAAGGTACGGGTTTTCCCCAGTAAGTCCAGTCGCGATACGCTCGCCGCTTCGCGATGCCGATTTCCTGGCAATACTTTCGCAGCCGCGGGCAGCGTTCGCAGCCGACGATCTCCTCGTTGAGCAGGGTCAGGTTCAGGGTTCCGGCCTCGGAGTTCACACAATTGAATTGACCTTCGATTCTAAACGGGTCAGAATGAAAAAAGCGAGTCCGGCGTGCTCCCCGGAGTCTGTGTAAGTTGGGTAATTGCTCGGGTTTTTTCGTGCCCAGGAGATAGATGAAGGGCTTATCGAATTTCTCGCGAGGCGTAACCATGGCTGCTTCCGCGGCTCTGCTCGCCGGCGCCGCACTGGCGGCGACCGCGGCGACGCAGCCTGCCGTGAGGAAGCACCATAAGGTCACGAAGTCGCACGCCGTGGCCGCCGTCGCCGCGAAGCCGGCCGTTGCGCCCCAGGTTGCCGCCGCCGCTGCCCCGAAGAAGAAAGTCTGGGTCGAGACGTGGGATGAGCCGACTTACAAGGATTCGACCGCGTTCGATCAGGTGGATGGCGAAGATCTGACGGTTCGCCGCGCGGCGGTCGAAGCGCTTGGTCCCTTCAACGGTTCGGTCGTCGTGACCGATCCCTCCACCGGCCGCATCCTGACCATTGTCAATCAGCCGCTCGCGCTGGCCAGCGGCTTCCAGCCCTGTTCCACGATCAAGGTTTCCGTCGCCCTCGCCGCGCTGAACGAAGGCCTCGTTTCGCGCATCAAGCCGATCCGCCTCCCCACCCGCACCTCGCTCGATCTCACTGACGCACTCGCTTACTCCAACAACTGGTACTTCGCCAACCTCGGGATCAAGCTCGGCTACGAGCGGGTCAACTACTATGCGCACCTGTTCGGCTATGGCGAGAAGGCCGGCATTGGGATCGAAGGCGAGCATCCCGGGAAGTTCCCCGAGGCTCCGCCGAAGAACGGCGGCATGGGGATGCTGACCAGCTTTGGCGAAGAGATTTCGCAGACGCCGCTCGAACTGGCCGCTCTGATTGGCGCGGTCGCCAACGGCGGGACGCTTTACTGGCTGCAGTATCCGCGCTCGGAACAGGAAATCAATACGTTCCAGCCGGAGGTGAAACGCAATCTCGATATCGGCCGCTATATCGATACGATCAAGCCGGGCATGCGCGGCGCTGTCGACTACGGGACCGCGAAGCGCGCGAAGCAGGATGAAGAGGTGCTCGGGAAGACCGGCACGTGCAGCGAAGGCCGCACGCATCTGGGCTGGTTCGGGTCATTCAACGACAGCGGATCGCGCAAGCTGGTGGTGGTCGTGATGCTCACCGGCGGGAAACCGTCGATCGGCGCAACCGCATCGGGCATCGCGGGCGAAATCTACCGCCGCCTCACGGAACAGAATTTCTTCCGCGTTCCAACGCCGCTGACGCCGGCGTCAATCCTGACCCCGACGCTTTTATCGCGCCACTCCGACCTGCCGTAGCAGGATCGGCTTCAGGTACTTCAGCACGTTTTCAGCAACGATCTGCGCGCCTTCGGCGGTCGGGTGAAGTCCGTCCGCCTGCGTCAGTGCCGGGTTGCCTCCCACGCCATCGAGGATGAACGGGATCAGCGTCACTTTGTACTGCTTCGCCAGTTCCGGGTAGATCTTGTCGAACGATCCGATGTATTCCGCGCCGTAGTTGCGGGGCAGCGTCATGCCCGCCAGCACCACCGTAATTCCCGCGTTCTGCAGCCCCTGGATGATCAGCGCCAGGTTCACCTTTGCCGCGTCCACCGGCAGCCCGCGCAGCCCGTCGTTGCCGCCGAACTCCACGATGGCCACCACCGGATGCATGGCGATGACGGTCGGCAGGCGCTCCACGCCATCCGCCGTCGTGTCGCCGCTCACTCCGAGGTTCACGATGCGATACCCGAGGCCCTCTTTATCCATCAGACGCTGCAGATCGTCGGGATAGCTCTTGCCGGGTTCCACGCCGAAGCCGGCCGAGATGCTGTCTCCGTACGCCACCACGACCGGCCTCCTGTCTTCCGGCTGCGGCTTCGCGGCCGGAGCCGGCGCTGTTTTCTGCTGCGCCTGCGCAGCCGGTTTTTCGGTGCGCCCACAGCCAATCGAGAACGCTGCGATCGCGCAGCAGAGAACCCATCGCATACTCACTGCCATAATCATGACAGACAGGCTGGGAGCATCGCCATTTCACGCCCCATCATCGAAGTCATCGATCTGACCCGCACGATTGAGACTCCGACCCACCGGGTCGAGATTCTGCGGGGCATCAATCTCTCGATTCCGCGCGGCCAGTTCGTCGCCATCATGGGCCCTTCCGGCAGCGGAAAGAGCACGCTTCTGGGCCTGCTTGCCGGCCTCGACAACGCGTCGACCGGCAAGCTGCTGCTCGATGGCGAAGACATCACGCGGCTCTCGGAAGACCAGATGGCCGAAGTGCGCGGCCGCAAGATCGGGTTCGTCTTCCAGTCGTTCCAGCTCATCCCCACGCTCACCGCCGAAGAGAACGTGCTCCTGCCCGCCGAGCTCGCGGGAGCAGGGGCCGAGGCGACCGCGCGGGCTCGCGAACTGCTCACCCGCGTGGGACTGGCCGACCGGCTCGATCACTATCCCGTGCAGCTTTCCGGCGGCGAGCAGCAGCGCGTGGCGCTGGCCCGCGCCTTCATCACCAGACCGCCGCTGCTTCTTGCCGATGAACCGACCGGCAATCTGGACGGCAAAACCGGCGCGCAGGTGCTCGACCTGCTGCTCGAACTCAACCGGCGCGAAGGCGCGACACTGGTCATGGTGACGCACGATCCCGCGCTCGCAAACCACGCCGACCGCATCATTACGCTGCGCGACGGGCTCGTCGTCAGCGATCAGGTGATGAAACGTGAGCAGCCCGTTTAAGACCGCGGCAAAGATCGCGTGGCGCGAGACGCGCGCTTCGTCCGGGCGTTTCATCTTCGTCGTTCTGGCGGTTGCCGCGGGCGTAGGCGCGCTCACCGGTGTGCGTGGTTTTTCCCGCTCCTTCCACACCATGCTGCAGCGCGATGCCCGCACCTTCATGGCCGCGGACGTCTCGGTGCGGACCTTCCAGGTCCCGACTGCCGAACAGACCGCCGAAATGGAGAGGCTCGCGAAGCAGGGTATCGCGCGAACCCAGATCACCGAAACGCTGACGATGGCGCTGCCTCCGGGCGGCGATACGCCGCTGCTGATCTCGGTGAAGGCCGTCGATCCGAACGTCTACCCCTTCTACGGCACGGTCACGCTCAGTCCGGCGATGGATCTCAGGACCGCGCTCGAGCCGGATCAGATGGTCGTCGCCGATGGAGTTCTGCTGCGCCTGAACGCGAAGGTGGGGGATACGATTCGCGTCGGCGGGCAGCCGTTTAAGATCGTCGCCGAAGTGACCAACGAGCCGGACCGCATGACCGGCAGCCTGAACGTCGGGCCGCGTGTGATGATGTCGCGGGCCGGGCTCGAACGCACCGGGCTTCTGGTGCCGGGCAGCCGCGCGGCGGAGCGCTTCCTCTTCAAGGTTCCGGCCACCCGGCCGGTTCTCGAAGTGCGCGACGAACTGAAGAGATACTTCAAAGACGCGCTGATCGCGGATTACAGCCAGGCGCATCCGCTGATCGAGCAGGGGCTCAAGCAATCGACGTCGTTCCTGTCGCTCGTGAGCCTGATCGCGCTCGTGATCGGCGCGCTCGGCGTCGCGACCGCGATTCAGGCCCATCTCCAGCAGAAGATGGATTCGATCGCGATCATGAAGTGCCTCGGCGCGAAGTCGAGCCAGATCCTGCGCATCTACATCCTGCAGACGGCAGGGCTGGGGCTGGCGGGCAGCGTGCTCGGCATCGGCGCGGGGAGCCTTGTCCAGATGGCCATGCCGCTGTTCCTCGTGCGCTACTTCCACATCTCGATGGCGCCGCATTTCGATGCTGTTTCGGCGCTGCAGGGCCTGATTGCGGGCGTGCTGACGGTGCTGCTGTTCACGGTGCCGCCGCTGCTCGGCATCCGCCAGATCCGTCCCGCGCTCATCTTCCGGCGCGAGATGGCCGGCCCGGCGAAGGCGATCCGCGACTGGTGGAAGCAGGCGGCGGAATCGATCGTCTCGGGCGTTCTGATTCTCGCGTTCGTCGGACTGCTCGGAGCCTGGCTCAGCGAGAACGCGAAGACCGGCCTGTACTTCGCCGGTGCGATCGCGGCCGGCATCACGGTGCTGGCTGCCGTCGCGTGGTCGTTGCTGCGCGGCTTGCGCTGGCTCAGCCGCCATTTGCCGCGCAGTGCCGGGCCGCTCATCCGCCAGGGCATCGCCAATCTTTACCGGCCCGGAAACCACGCGGGCGCTGCAGTGATGGCGCTCGGCGTCGGCGTGATGTTTACGGTCACGGTCTGGATCGTGCAGCGCGGCCTGCTGCAGGACATTATCAAGACCGCGCCGCCCGGCATGCCCAACGTCTATCTCCTCGATGTCACCTCCGCCAACCGCGAGGGCGTGGAGCAACTGATCACGCACCTCCCTGGCGTCACCGGCGCGCCCGAGATGCTGGGTGCATCGACAGCCCAGATTCAGTCGATCGACGGCGTGCCTTTCGTGCGCGAGAACCTGCGCGGCGTGGCCCGCCGCTATTCGCGCGGCGTTTCCGTTTCGCAGATCGATGCAAAGCCGGCTTTCACCGATATCGTCGAGGGGAAGTTCTGGGCTCCCGGCAGCCATCCCGCCGAAGCGGAACTTTCGGTCGGCGAATCGGCGGCGAAGGTGCTCGGCCTGCACCCCGGATCGACCATCGTCTGGAGCACTCCACAGCGCAACTTCACGTCGAAGGTCGTGGCCGTGCACAAGAGCGAATCGGTGCGGCTTTCCGCCCGCATCGAGTTCTACCTGACGCCGGGCTCGCTCGACGGCCTGCCGATGATCTACTACGCCGGCATCCGTGCGCCGAGCGATGCGGTTCCGGGAATCCAGAAAGCCATCTACGACAAGTTCCCCACGATCACGGTGGTCAACGTCGCGGAAGTGCTCGAAACCATCCAGGGGGTGGTGGACCAGATCTCTCTGGTGGTCCGCTTCATCTCGGCGTTTTCCATCCTCGCCGGGGCCATGATCCTCGCCTCGAGCGTGGCGGGGACGCGCTTCCGGCGCATCCGCGAAGTGGTGATCCTCAAGACTCTGGGGGCGACGCGCGAGCGCATCGGCAAGATCTTCTCGATCGAGTTCTTCGTGATCGGAACGGTTGCGGGGCTGATCGGCGGATTGCTGGCGGCCGGTTTCTCCTGGGCCGCGCTGAATCGATTGCTGAACGCGGAGACCGGGGTCGATCTGTTCCCGGTGCTGGTCTCGATTCTGGGGACGGCGATGCTTGCGATTGCCACGGGATGGCTGGCGAGTTTCCACACGCTCGGCCAGAAGCCGCTCGAGATCCTGCGCGACGAGTAGAATGCGATGTGTACCCGCGCCTTCAGGCGCGGCTGCCGTCCTGATCGTCACAGCCGCGCCTGAAGAGACTGTGTGAGAACTCCGGTTCACGGGTATTCGGCTGCGAGCATGGTCCGGAAAACCCGGTACAGACAACCTTTTTCGCGCCGTCCCGGCTCTCACGCAGAAGTTTTGTAACGCGAAAAAGGA
>DASPQQ010000372.1:0-8470 GCA_035624885.1 Bryobacteraceae bacterium
GCACGGCGCTGAGCTTCAAAGGGCACTGGTCGGGCACCTTCGAACTGCAGACGCCGGTCGAGTGCGCGCAGATGATCGCCAAGAGCTTCGTCGGCGCCGGGGACAGCGACAACATGCCGCCCGAAGCCGTTGGCGAGGTGATGTGCGAGCTGGCCAACATGGTGTGCGGCTCGACTCTGAGCAATCTGGCGAACGACAGGATCTTCGATCTGGGCAAGCCGCAGATCTGCACCGCCGCGGCCACCGAGACGCTCGCCGCGTCGAACACGATATCGGCCGCCAAAGGGCTGGATCTCGGCGGCGGCGTCGTCACCTTCGCCATGTCGATCGAGTCGGGCCGGTGATTCTGCGGAAGATCCGCGTCCTGGTGGTCGACGATTCCGCCGTCGTGCGCCGGATTCTGAGCGAAGCTGTCGCCCGGGAAAGCGACCTCGAACTGGTGGGCGCAGCCCCCGATCCGTTCGTGGCGCGGGACATGATTCTCAAACTGAAGCCGGACGTCCTCACGCTGGACATCGAAATGCCGCGCATGGACGGGCTCACGTTTCTCACGAGACTGATGCACTATCATCCGCTGCCGGTGATCGTCGTCAGCTCGGTGGGGCACGCCTCGAGCGAAGCCGCCATCGAAGCGCTGCGGCGCGGCGCGGTGGAGGTACTGGCTAAGCCGTCGGGGCCGTATTCGGTGGGGGAAGTCAGCCAGATTCTGGCGAGCAAGATCCGCGCGGCGTACGGCGCGCGCCTGCGCAAGCCCGGCGAGGCTGTGAAAGCACCGGCCCCGGCGCCTGCCGCTCCGCGCGCGTTTCCGGGTTCCTGTCTGGTCGCGATCGGCGCGTCAACCGGCGGCACGCAGGCGATCGAAGAGCTGCTGCTGCACATGCCGGAGGAATGCCCGCCGATGGTGATCACGCAGCACATCCCGCCGGTCTTCTCGGCCTCATTTGCGAGCCGCCTCAATACCCTCTGCAAGTTCGAAGTGAAGGAGGCGAAGGACGGGGACCTGATCGCTCCGGGCCGCGCTCTGATTGCGCCCGGAGATCTCCACATGATGGTGCGGCAGACGGACGGCGTCTATCGCGTGGTGGTGCGGGACGGTCCGCGCGTCCACTATCAGCGGCCGTCCGTCGATGTCCTGTTCCAGTCGGTGGCGGAATCGGGCCTGCGCAATGTTGTCGGAGTCCTGCTCAC
Source organism: Bryobacteraceae bacterium (assembly GCA_035624885.1). Lineage (GTDB taxonomy): Bacteria > Acidobacteriota > Terriglobia > Bryobacterales > Bryobacteraceae > BOG-234. The sequence continues at coordinate 1,189 of DASPQQ010000372.1, forward strand.
CGGCATGGGTTCCGATGGAGCCGCGGGACTGCTGCGCATGCGCCAGAAGGGCGCCCACACCATCGCCCAGGATGAAGCTTCGTGCGTGGTGTTCGGGATGCCGAAGGTTGCGATCGAACGGGGCGCGGCTTCACAGGTGCTGCCGCTCAACCGCATTGCTTCGGGAATCTTCTCCGCGCTCGCTCCCTGCCACCACCGCGATCCCGTGCCTGTTCAGCGGCCCGAAATGGCTTTGGCTCCCGGGGCCTGAGGCGCTTCCACCCAAACCCTCGCCGGCGCCATCACCTCCGGCCCATGCAGCCCGGTGTCGATCATGACACGGCGGAAACCCGGCCCGCCGCCAGACTCATCCGTGATCGTGAGCAGATATTGATTGGCCAGGTGCGAAGTGATGTCGTTCAGGAACGGGCCGATCAGTTCCGAAGGGCCGTGGCTCACGAAATATCCTTCGCCGCCCGTTTCGTAGCAGACGTGCGACAGCTCGACTAACCCCTCATCGATCTGTTTCCAGTCCCCCGAAGCATACTGAGCGATCGGGTGGTAGATGGCGTAGACCCCGACACCGGCGCGCTGTGCATCGCCGATGGCGATCTCGGCGTTGGTGCAGACCGCGCCTGGAGCCGCCGAATAGTCGATGCCGCTGGTCACCATGACGACATCACGGGCGACGGCGTCCGACTTCCATCCGAGAATCAGGCTGGACAGCGCACAGAAGGAACTGGCCAGTTTGCCGCCTTTGGGCGCGCGTATGGCAGCGGCCGCGGCGGCGTGGTCCCTGGTAATAGGCTGCGCTATCTTCAGGTCGCCGTCGGTGATGTAAGCGACGCCGATCGCGGCGGACGCCGACTGTGCGTTGACGAAGCGGCGAAGGTCTTCCACCTTCTCGCCGAAATCGAAACTCGAGCCATCGTCGATCAGCAGAAAGATCTCGCGTTCGCCCTGCAGGGGTTCCACCTTCGTCACGTGCAGGCCGGCGCCGATTCCGTGAATATCTTCGGGCTTCAGGGTCTTCGGTCTGTGGGTCAGATGGTCAGCGACACTGACCACGATTCGCCCTTCGGCGCCCATCGCCGAACCGGTGGCGGCGACAATCGGGCCGGCCAGAAAGAACGCGATCAGAACGGCAATCTTCCTCGACATAGAGACTCCTTACTTCTGCATCGATCGCAGATACTCCGTCAGATTGTGCTCGCGCAGTTTGAGCAGGCCTTCGTCGCGGTTCTGCGGCAGAAGGTCGCCCCAGACCGGCATCTCGCGCGATCCGTGCGCGGTGATCAGGTCGCGCGCCTCGGCCGTTCCGTCGATGATCCTCGCGATGCGGAAATCCGGGAACTGCCCCTTGTTTCGTTGGCTGATGGCGGTGAGATCGGGCGGCGCTTTCTTCAGCGCCGGGGCGGCCGGTCCATCGCCCTTGCCCGCAATGCCGTGACAGGAAGCGCAGTAGGTCTTGTACAGAGACGGACCGTCGACAACATATCCCTGCGGAACGTTCGTATTGTCCGGGGCCTGCGGATGCGCCAGCACGACGACCGCGAGGCCTGTAAGCGTTGCCAGAAACCATGCAGCTCTTATCCTCATAGCGTCTGCCCACACTTTTGCAAACCCCACGCCAGCGCGCAAACCAAATGAAATCAAAGGAAATCGCGGGTTACTGCGAAACAGCGTGAGCGATATCGAGCAGGACTGCGCGATTTGGCTCCCTGAGGGAGCAAGCAGTCCGTGAATGCTGCCGCAAAACCTGGAATCCCAGTTGCGGTACTCACGGGCGAGATGCGCGGCATTCTCAAGCTCGCCTACAAGCTGCTGGTGAATGACAAAGCGAAATTCACGGCATTGCTGGTCGGTATTACCTTCGCCGTATTTCTCATGATCGCGATGACGTCGCTGTTTGCCGGCGTGCTCTACAGAGCTTCGGCGACGGTGATCAACATCGGAACTTCGATCTGGGTGATGGACCCCTCGGTACAGACGGTAGCCAACACCATCGGGATGCCGGACTATGTGCTGGACGCCGTGCGCAGCATGGACGGCGTGCATTACGCGGTGCCCCTTTATACAGGTGGAGCGCTGGTGAAGCTTGGCGACGGCTTTTATCAGGCAGTGAACGTCGTCGGACTTGACGATACAAGCCTGCTCGGCAGGCCCCAGCTTCTCGATGGGAACATCGAGGACATCTACGGCGAGAACGCGTTCCTCGTGGTGAAGGACACCGAGTTCCACAAGATGGAAAACCCGGCCATGGGAACCGAGTTCGAGCTGAACGACCATCGCGGCGTGGTTGTCGGGATTGCGAAGGTTGCCAGCAGCGGCCTGTTCGGCGTGCCGACTCTCTATACGACTTATGAGCGCGCGCTGCAGTACATTCCGAACCCGCGCTTCACGATCTCCTACGTGCTGGTGGAGCCGAAGACGCCTGCCGATACGGCGCGCATTCAGCAGCAGGTGAATGCGCTCGGCTACATGGCGCTCACCAAGCAGGAGTTCATGGGCCGTATATCGGACTTCTATATGTTCCAGACCGGGCTTGGCATGAACCTGCTCATCATGACCGTGATGAGCTTTATCGTCGGCCTCTCGATTTCGGGCCAGACCTTTTACACCTTCGTGCTGGAAAACATCGAGAAGTTCGGGGCTCTGAAAGCCATCGGCGCGAAGAGGCGCGAACTGATCGGGATGATTCTGTTCCAGGCAGGATTTACCGCGCTGACCGGCTACGGGCTCGGCATTGGCCTGTGCGCGGCCACCATCGCGGCGGCCAAGATGCGGTTGCCGGACTATGCGGCGATGATCACGTGGTGGAATCTGACGCTCGGCTTCGTGATGGTGCTGATCATCGCGGGCGTTTCGAGCTATGTGGGTGTGCGGAAGGTTCTGCAGATTGAGCCTTTCGACATCTTCCGGGGTTGACGGATGCAGACGGCAGCCATACACGCGAGGGGCGTCGAGAAGTGGTTCGGGGAGGGCGAAGCAAAGACGCATGCCCTCAAGAGCGTGGACATCGATGCGTACTTCGGCGAAATGCTGTACATCGTCGGGCCTTCCGGCAGCGGCAAGACCACGCTGCTCAGCGTCCTTTCCGGCATTCTCCGGCCCGACGCGGGCGACGTGCAGGTGGAGGGCACCGATATCTGGAAGCTCTCGAGCGACAAGCTGGCGACGTTCCGGCTGCAGAAGATCGGGTTCGTCTTCCAGGACTATCATCTGTTCCCCCGGCTCACCACGGTGGAGAACGTGGCGATTCCCCTGATCCTCAAGCGCGAGCCGTGGAGCGAGGCGATTGCGGAAGCGGCGAAATACCTGGAGATTGTGGGGCTGAAGAACCGCGCGGAGCTGGCTCCGGTGAAGCTGAGCGGCGGCGAACAGCAGCGCGTGGCGATCGCGCGGGCCATCGCGAGCCACCCGGAGGTGCTGATCATGGACGAGCCGACGGCTTCGCTCGACGGCGACACGGGGCACGCCATCGTCACCTTCGTGAAAGAGCATGTGCTCAATGAGAAGCGCTCGATCGTGATCGTGACGCATGACGGCCGCATATACCCGCTCGCCACCCGGATTCTGAAGATGGAGGACGGCAGGATTATCGGCATCCAGAAAAACGCGCATGACGAGAAAGGAGATGCCTCGTGAGAAAGATCATCTTCATCCTTTCCGGAATCGGCCTGGCTGCGGCATGGTACGTGGCCTATCTTTCCGCACTGGTTCAACCTCCGCTGCCGCCGGCCTTCCAGCCGCCGACGAATCCCTACGCAAAGGGCATCTATGCGGAAGGAATTGTCGAGAGCGACCAGCCAAGCGGCGAGAACATCAACGTTTATCCCGAGGTTTCGGGAACCGTGAAGCAGATCTTTGTGGCCGAGGGCCAGAAGGTCCGGAAGGGCCAGCCGCTGCTGCTGATCGACGATTCGATCCAGCGGGCACTGGTGGAGCAGCAGGAATCGCAGGCGGAGGCCGCGCATGCGCTGCTCGAAGAGCTGCGAGCGCAGCCGAGAAAAGAGAACCTCGATGTGGCGAAGTCGCAGGTGGATGCGGCGGTGGCGACGCTCAAGAGCGCGCAGGATACGCTCGACAAACAGAAGGCGGCCTATGAGATCAATCCGAAGTCGGTCAGCCGGGACGCGCTCGACAGCGCGGTGAACGCGGCCGCGGTGGCCGCGGCGAATCTCGAAGTGGCGCGGCGCAATTACGATCTGGTGCGGGCCGGGGCGTGGATCTACGACATCCGCAACCAGGAGCGGCAGTATACGGCTCTGGTCAAACAGCATGCTTCCTCCAGCGCGCTGCTCGGGAAATACATGCTGGTGGCGCCGCACGATGGCGTGGTGCTGGCCGTTTCGGCGACGGTGGGCGGGTTTGTCTCGCCGCAGGGCGATTACGACGCGTATACGCAGGGGCAAACACCGGTGATGACTCTCGGCACTCCCGCGGCGTCGCTGAACGTGCGGTGTTACGTCGACGAGATTCTGGTGACGAAGCTGCCGCAGTTTTCCGCGATGAAGGCGCAGATGACGATTCGCGGCGGGAACGTGAAAGTGCCGCTTCAGTTTGTACGGGTGCAGCCGTATGTCTCGCCCAAGATCGAACTGGCCGATCAGCGGACGGAGCGGGTGGACGTAAGAGTTCTGCCGGTAATCTTCCGGATCGAGAAGCCGGAGAATCTGAAGGTTTATCCAGGTGAACTGGTCGATGTCTACATTGGGCAGTAGAGCCGCGGCCGCGCTGTGCGCTCTGGCGATGACCGGATGTGTCATCGGGCCGGCTTATCAGCGGCCTGCGGTGACGACTCCGACGGCTTTCCGCGAGCAGCAGCAGACGAGCGCGGGCGCGAACGTGGCGAATCCGAAATGGTGGGAGACGTTTGGCGACGCGCAGCTCAATGCGCTCGAGGAGAAGGTCAGCGTCTCGAACCAGAACGTGGCGGCGGCCGCGGCTGCCGTGGAAGCGGCGCGCGCGGTGGTGCGCGAGGCGCGATCGCAATACTATCCGACGGTGACGGTGAATCCGAGCCTCACCAATGTGCATCTGGCGATTCCCGGGGCTAGCGGAATCCCGGCGGGCAAGACTTACAACGAGTATGCGGTGCCGTTTGAAGCCACCTGGGAGCCGGATCTGTGGGGACGAGTGAAGAAGGCTGTGCAATCGAGCGGGATTGCGGTGCAGATTCAGACGGCCGATCTCGAGAATGTGCGGCTCGCGGCGCAGGCGGATCTGGCGACCGACTACTATGAACTGCGGACCGAGGACGCTCTGAAGGCCCTGCTCGATGCGGCCACGGCGAACTATCGCGAGACGCTGGAGCTGAACCGGAGCCTGCTCGCGGCCGGCGTGGGGAACGATGAGGCCGTGGCGCAGGCGGAGACGCAGCTGAAGATTACCGAAGCGCAGGCAACCGCAGTCGGCGTGCTCCGCGCGGAGTATGAGCATGCGATCGCGCTGCTGGTGGGGCAGGCGCCAACGGCGGTGACAGTGGCGCCCCTTGAGTGGAAGCCGAATCCGCCCGCGATCCCCTCCGGCGTGCCTTCGGAACTGTTGCAGCGGCGGCCGGATATCGCGGCGGCGGAGCGGGCGGTGGCGCAGGCGAATGTGCAGATCGGGATTGCGAAGACCGCGTATTATCCGAGTGTCACGCTGACGGCGGAGGGCGGACCGGAGAGTCTGGCGCTGACGAGTTTGCCGAGCAAGTTCTGGTCGCTCGGGCCATCGCTTGTCGAGACGATCTTCGAGGGCGGGCTGCGCAAGGCGACGGTGCAGCAGTATCAGGCGGCATACGACCAGACGGTGGCGAATTACCGCCAGACGGTGCTCACGGCCTTCGGGCAGGTGGAGGACAATCTGGCGGCTCTGCGGGTGCTGGGTCAGGTGGTCGGGCAGCAGAAGGCCGCGATCGAAGCGGCGGCAAGAACGCTCGACGAGGCGACGGCGCGGTACAAGGGCGGACTTGATCCCTACCTCAATGTGCTTTCGGCGCAGATCATTCTTCTGAATGCGCAGGAGACACTCCTTTCCTTCAATGAACAGCAGATGACGGCCAGCGTGGCGCTGATCAAAGCGTTGGGCGGCGGTTACAAGCAGTAGAGAGCAGCCTGGCCGAGGGCGAGACCTCCGTCATTGGCGGGGACTTTGCGATGGACCAGGACTTCGAAGTTGTCTTCGCGCAGTTTCGCGGCTGCCTCGCGGAGCAGCGTGACGTTCTGGAAGACCCCTCCGGTCAGGCCGACGAGGTTGAGGCCGGTCTGTTCGCGGGCGAGGCGGCTGGCTTTGACGATCCACGCGGCGACGGCGGTGTGGAAGGCCGCGGCGATTTCTTCTCGCGGGATTCCGGATTTGAGGTCCTCAAGGATGGCGGCGAGGAGCGGCGCGGGATCGAAGACGCCGTCACGGATGTCCGCGGGATAACCGCGTGTGGAACTGGTGGAGATGGATTCGAGTTCGATGGCGGCCTGGCCTTCGTAGCTGACCTGGCGGCGCAGGCCGATGAGCGCGGCCACGGCGTCGAAGAGGCGGCCCATGCTGCTCGACGGGACGCAGTTGATGTTGCGTTCGATCTGCCGGTGGAGAACAGGGTCGAGGCCGAGATCGTGCCGGAGGCCCGCGGCGTAGAGATGCGAGAGCGCGGAGCGGATGGGGTATTTGATGGTCGCGTCGCCGCCGGCCAGAGGCACGTAGCGGAGGTGCAGGAAGCGATCGAACTGCCGGCCTTGCGTGATGAGGACTTCCCCGCCCCAGATGGCTCCGTCCGTGCCGTAGCCGGTGCCGTCGAAGGCGACGCCGATGATGGGGGTTTCGAGTGCGAGACCGGATTCGGCGATGAGCGCGGCGACGTGCGCGTGGTGATGCTGGACTTTCTGTAACGGGAGCTGACGCTCCCTTGCGTAATTGCCGGCCCATTGGCTCGAGCGATAGCCGGGGTGGAGATCGCAGACAACCTTGTGCGGGTCGACGCGGAAGAGACGGAGCATGTGATCGAGGGCCCGCTCGAAGGCGCGCTGGGTTTCGAGCGTGCCCATGTCCCCGATGTGCTGGCTGAGATACGCGAAGTGGCCCTTGGTGACGCAGAAGGTGGCTTTGAGTTCGGCGCCGACGGCGAGGATGCTTTCAACCGCATGGGGCAGATTGACCGGCATGGGTGCGTAGCCGCGGGAACGGCGCAGCGGCATCTCGCGGCCCTCGAAGGTGCGGATCACGGAATCGTCGCAGACGACTTCGATGTCGCGGTTGTGGGTGAGGAAGGCGTCGGCGATGGCGGAGAGGCGATCGAGAGCTTCGTCGTTTTCGCGCACGATGG
>DASPQQ010000373.1:0-3238 GCA_035624885.1 Bryobacteraceae bacterium
GTCGCCGCGGCTGATGTCGATTTCGTCGGCGAGACAGAGCGTCACCGATTGCGGCGCCGCCGCCGAAGCCAGATCGCCGTCGAAGGTCACGATGCGCTCGATGCGCGAATGCCGCCGCGCGGGCAGCGCCAGCACCAGATCGCCCTGCCGGAACACGCCCGACGCAATCTGCCCGGCATAGCCGCGAAAATCCAGATTCGGGCGCAGCACGTACTGGACGGCAAAGCGCGCCGCGAGATCCTCGCGCCCGCCCTCGACCGGCACGTCTTCGAGATGTTCGAGCAGCGCGGGCCCGCGGTACCAGGGCGTTCTTTGAGAAGGCGTGACCACGTTATCGCCGTCACGCGCGCTGATCGGAATGAACAACGCCTCGGGCGCCCCGATCTTCGCGAGGAATCCGGAAAACTCGTGGCGGATCTGATCGTAAACCGTCCGATCGAAATCGACCAGATCCATCTTGTTGATCGCCACCACGAAATGCCGGATGCCGAGCAGATTCGCGATGAACGCATGCCGCCGCGATTGCTGCAGCACGCCGTTGCGGGCGTCGATCAGGATGATCGCCAGATCCGCCGTCGACGCGCCCGTCGCCATGTTGCGCGTGTACTGCTCGTGGCCGGGCGTATCGGCGATGATGAACTTCCGCTTCGGCGTCGAAAAGTACCGGTAGGCGACGTCGATCGTGATGCCCTGCTCGCGTTCGGCGCGCAGGCCATCGGTCAGCAGCGCGAGATCGAGCGTGCCGCCGCTGCCGTTCGCCGAAGCCTTGGCCACGCTGGCGAGCTGGTCTTCATAAATGCCTTTGGAATCGTAGAGCAGACGCCCGATGAGCGTGCTCTTGCCGTCGTCCACACTTCCGGCTGTCGAAAAACGAAGGAGCGACGTGGTTTCAGCCATGTGCCTAGAAATACCCCTCGCGCTTCTTGATCTCCATCGACCCTTCCTGGTCGTGGTCGATCACGCGGTTCTCGCGCTCGGAGCGCCGCACCAGCTTCATCTCTTCAATGATCTTCTCGATCGTATCGGCTTCCGAATAGATCGCGCCGGTGCACGGGCTGCAGCCGAGCGAACGCATGCGGCACATCACCATCTGCGGCTTCTCGCCCGGCAGCAGCATGAAATCCTGTTCGGGCGAAACCAGCGTATTGCCGCGCACCACCATGGGCCGCAGCTTGGCGTAGTACATCGGGACGATCGGAATGTTCTCGCGCTGGATGTACTGCCAGACGTCGAGCTCGGTCCAGTTGGAAAGCGGAAACACGCGAATGTGCTGGCCCTTGTCGACCCGCGAGTTGTACAGGTTCCACAGTTCCGGCCGCTGGTTCTTCGGATCCCATTGGCCGAATTCATCGCGGAACGAATAGACCCGTTCCTTCGCGCGGGACTTTTCCTCATCGCGCCGCGCTCCGCCGAAGGCCGCGTCGTATCCGCCCTGGGCAAGGCCATCGAGCAGCGCGCGCGTCTTCAGGAGGCTGCAGCACTTCTGGGTGCCGAGCTTCAGGGGATTGGCCCCTTCGGCAATCGCCTGCCTGTTCGTATAAACGATCAGCCTGGCCCCGATCGACTTCGTGAACTGGTCACGGAACTCGATCATTTCGCGGAACTTATACGTCGTATCGATATGCAGCAGCGGGAACGGAATCTTCCCCGGATAAAAAGCCTTCTGGGCGAGCCGAACCATACAGGAAGAATCCTTCCCGATGGAATACAGCATCACCGGGTTTGAAAACTCGGCTGCGACTTCGCGAATGATATGAATGCTCTCGGCTTCGAGCAGGTCGAGATGGTCCACTTGGTCCCTTGCTAACTACTAAGATACAAGACCAACCCTATCGGGATTCAGGAGAACCTGTAACCGTAGTACAACATGCGGCCGGCGGCGGCGAAAACCGGCGGGAAGATGTGGTCGAAAAGCTGCCAGGCCAGCACCAGCCCGATGATCGCGAAGGTCCGCATCTGAAACCGGAGCTGCTGCAGCTTTATCGCGCCCTCGGGCGAGACAAACAACCCAAGAACGCCATAGCCGTCGAGCGGTGGAATCGGCAGGAGATTGAAAACGCCGAGCAGGATATTCAGCGAGAACAGAATGCTGACCGCGGCTGCGACTCCATCCATCACGCCGCCCGGCTGCGCCGCGCCCACCATGTGGGTGAAGAAGGCCGGGGAAGGCTCGAAGATGCCGATGGCAAGCCCGAGGCGCATGATCACCGCCGCGACCAGGGCCAGCGTGAAGTTCGCCACCGGTCCGGCCGCCGACATCAGAGCCGCGCGCTTCGGATGCTCGGCCGCCCATTTCGGATTGTAGGGAGCACTGGCCCAGCCGATGAGTCCCGACCCGGTCAGGATGCCGATCAACGGCATGATCACCATGCCGAAGGGCTCGCGCCGGATATGGGGCAGCGGGCTCAGCGAGACCTGCCCGGCCTCGAGCGCCGTCACGTCGCCGCCGCGTACTGCTACCAGAGCATGCGCGGCCTCATGACACGTCGTCGAGAAGAGAAACACTACGTATTCGAGGAAGCCAATGGCCAGCAGGTCCGGGTTCATACCGCCCGCTCAGTATAGCGGACGGTTTTCCGGGCAAGCTGGCAAGGTGAATCGTATGCGGAAACACATCGTCGCCATCGCTCTGGCCGCCATCCTGGGCCTTGCCGGCGGCGGCAAATCCGCGGCGCCGGCGGGGAATCCGCAGGCTGCCGTTCAACTCCACGACGGGTCGAGTTTCAGCGGCGCGGTCACCGCCAGTTCGCCGTCGTCCATCACCTTGCAGGCGCCCAATGGCGAGTCGCGTACGTATCCGATGTCACAAGTCGCATCGGTCCAGTATGCGGATCAGAGCGCCGCTCCCGCACCCTCGGCTGCCGCGCCCGCCGCGCCCGCTCCGCCTCCGCCTCCGCCTCAGGAGATCGTCCGGACCATCCCGGCCGGCACCAACATTCAGGTGCGCAATAACGAGCCCATCTCTTCGCAGACCGCGCAGGATGGCCAGACGTTTTCGGCGGTCGTCGAAGCCGACATTCCCGATTCGAATGGCCAGGTCGCGGTGCCGAGGGGCTCGACGGCCACGCTGGTGGTCCGCAATGTCGTCGCGCAGGGGAAGGTTGAGGGCCGCTCGGAGCTTTCGGTGGATGTCGGCTCGGTTACGGTCAACGGCAAGGTGTGCCGGCTGGAGACCAGCGACGTTGAGCGCCAGGGGAGAGAGGGTGTCGGGATGAATAAACGAACCGGAACATTTGCC
>DASPQQ010000374.1:0-2122 GCA_035624885.1 Bryobacteraceae bacterium
CGGCCTGGCCGGTTGGGCTGACAAGCGCGTCGACACGCTCAGCAAGGGCATGAGCCAGAAGGTGCAATTCATCGCCACCGTCGTCCCGCAGCCCAAGCTCCTCATCCTCGATGAGCCTTTCACCGGGCTCGATCCCGTCAGCGCCGACCAGATTCGCGAAGCCGTCCTTGAGATGCGCCGCCGCGGCACCACGGTGATTCTCAGCACCCACGACATGAACGTGGCCGAGACCATGTGCGACTACATCTTCATGATCTTTCGCGGCAAGAAAGTGCTTGATGGCACGCTCGCCGAAATTCAGGAGCAGTACGGAAACGACACCATTCGCGTCGCGGTCGATGGCGGCTCGATTCCGGACCTGCCGGGCGTCGAGAAGGTTCGGGATCTCGGCCAGGTGCAGGAATTGCGCATGTCGCGCGGCTGCGATCCGCAGGAGGTGCTGCGCGCGCTCGTCGCCCAAACTCGCGTCAGCAGTTTCGCTGTCATGAAGCCGTCTCTGCACGACATCTTCATTCGCATTGCCGGTCCGGCGGCTGAGGAGGTGAAAGTTGCGTAGAATTCTGCTCATCGCCAAGCGCGATTACCTGATGTCGATCCGCAACAAGACCTTCATCATCGGCCTGATCATGGCGCCAGTTCTGTTCGGCGGCGGCTTTCTCGGGCTGGCGCTCATGAACGCCCAGACGGACATCGCGGACCGGCACGTCGCCATTCTAGACCGCACCGGCCGGGCAGCAGCCGCGATCATTCAGGCCGCGCAAGAGAGGAACAAGAAGGAGATTTTCAACAAGAAGACCGGCAAGCAGGAATCGCCGCGTTATCTGTTCGAGACCATTCCCGCCGATACCCAATCTCCCGATGCTCAGCGCCTTGCCTGGTCGGATCGTATCCGCCGCGGCGAGCTATTTGCAGTGCTCGAAATCGGCCCCAACGCTCTGCATCCAGGCGAGGAGGTCGAAGGCACGGATCCGGCCTCGCTCGCAAAGGCCGCCGCGCGGCGCGTGAACTACTACAGCAACAGTACTATCAATGACGCGCGCTCGTGGCTTTCTGACGCTGTAAATGCAGGCCTGCGTCGCGCACGCCTGGCGCAACTCGGCGTCGACCAAAACAACTTTCGCGACCTGCTCGCTTTTGTTTCCGTAGAACCGATGAGCCTGGTGGCGCGGGACGAGAGATCGGGCCAGATCGCCGCCGCGGTCAAGAAAAATGAGATGGCCGATTTCATCGTGCCGTTCGCAGTGATGGCCCTGCTGGGAATGATCGTCATCATGGGAGCTTCGCCCATGTTGACCTCGATTGCCGAGGACAAGAGTAACCGTGTATTCGAAATGATGCTCGGATCGGCCACGCCGTTTGAGCTCATGATGGGCAAAGTGCTGGCGTCGATCGGCCGGTCGCTCACCAGTTCCGTCTTCTATGTAGCCTGCGCCACGTTTCTCCTTTATGGAATGGCCATGACCGGTCTGGTGCCGCTCGCCATCTACCCGTGGTTTTACGTTTATCTGCTAGCGGACTTGATGCTGCTGTGTGGCCTTGCCGCGGCGCTGGGCGCCAGTTGCGGCAGCCCGCAGGACGCCCAGCATCTCTCCGTGATCCTGCTCATGCCGGTCATGATTCCGTACTTTCTCTTCACGCCGGTGATGAGCCAGCCCAATGGCGCGATCGCGACGACGCTTTCCCTATTCCCTCCCTTCACGCCCATGCTGATGCTGCTGCGCCAGGCCATGCCGCAGAGCATTCCCGCCTGGCAGCCTTGGGTGGGACTGTTCGGCACGCTGGCGTGCACGCTGGTTCTGACGTGGGCGGCGGCGCGCATCTTCCGCGTGGCGATTCTGATGCAGGGCAAGACGCCGAAGGCCGCGGACCTTCTGCGGTGGGCTGTGCGGGGGTGAGAACGGATCCGAGGCACCCAGGGCCGACAATCGCCGGTCTACTCCTACGAAAACACCCGGACCGCTCCCTCTGGTCGCGGCTCAGTCGAACACATACTGAGCCGCGCGCGAGGCAAGCGCTTTTCATGATTCGTTGTGGTCCGCCAGGCCATAATCTACTCGTTGCGGAGCGCGGTGATGGGATCGACGCGCATGGCGCGACGGGCCGGGATCGACGCGGCGGCGGA
>DASPQQ010000375.1:0-3224 GCA_035624885.1 Bryobacteraceae bacterium
CGCGGATAATCCCACGAACCAGCGGAACAACAGGTTGTACTCCAGTTGCTCCATCAGCATGCGCTCACTGCGCACCGAGTAAAGCATCTGCAGAAGCAGAGCACGCAGCAGTCGTTCGGGTGGAATCGATTTCCGCCCGTCTTCGCCATAAATCTCGTCGAAGCGCGTACTCAGCCCTTTGAGCGCTTCATCCACCATGGCGCGGATCGGCCGCAAAGGATGATCCGGAGCCACCCGCTCTTCCAGCGATCCGTAACTGAACAAATCCTGCTGCTGATTGTCTTCTCCCCGCACATCCTCCAGGCGTTCCCTCAACGCCTCAGGTTACATGTCGGACGAGCTTTTCAGCAGCCTGCTAGTCGGTAACCGGTGTCAATCTGCCGCCGCGAATGGAATACTCGCCGCCTCGCCAGCGGATGCTGCTGCGCGTGAAGCTGATCAGCCAGATCAGGAAAGCCATCAAATCCCAAAGTGGAATTAATGGCATCCGGGCCCAAAGGCTGCGGCGTTTCAGGCCGTGACTGATGGCCGACGTGATGGCAGCGCGCAGAACCAGATACGTCGCGATCCAGGCCACCGCGACGGCGGGGGTGGGATGGGCCGCAATCGCCAGAGCGCACCAGGCGATTCCGTGAGTAAAGATCAGGCCGAAATGGCCCCACGGCCGCATATGGCGCATCACCACCATCCAGCGCAGGCGCTTGTGAAAAAGGTCGGAGAACGATCCGTAATCGGGCACGGTTTCGACCGCGTAAGGCAGCAGTTCCACACGATGACCATGTTCGTCGATGAGGCGGCCGACGAGGAGGTCGTCGGCAGGCCCGTTTTCGAGCGATTCGTAGCCGCCGAAATCCGCGAGCCGGGTGCGGGTGGTGGCGATGGTGGGACCGAGCGCGAACTTGACTCCGTCCAGCTGTCTCCCGATCAGAAGCCCGGCGAAGAAATCGGACATCATCCCGACGGTCTGGAGCCGGTCCACGAAGCCTTTTTCGCCGACGGTGGCATAGAAGCAGGTGACCGCGCCGATGGACGGATCGGCCAGCGGCGCGACGACGGTGCGCAGATAGCCCGGCTCAACCCGCACGTCGCTGTCGTTGATCACCAGCACTTCGTTCTTCGCTTCGCCGACGAGGCGCACCAGCTTCATGACTTTGTCATTGGTGCCGGGCGGGCGCCCGCCGCGATCGCCAAACCCGACGAGCAGCCGGATCCTGCGCTCCGGGAAATCGCGCATGATCTGCTCGAGCACCGGGACGGCCGGATCGTCCATCGTGTTCACGCAGAACAGGAGTTCGTAGTCGGGGTAATCCTGGCGGCAGAGGCTCGCCCAGTTCTCGTACGCATCCGGGTCGAGTCCGCGGATCGGCTGCAGGTTACTGACAGGCGGCGTGAAGCTTCTGTCGCCTGTCGAACGCTTCGCGCCGAAAAAGCGCCAGATGCTGAAGAGCACGATGAGGTAGTAGGCAAACGGCGAAACCGTCAGGATCAGCAGAAGATGTGAGAGCAATCTACCCCAGTGTGCCAGAAGCGCATGCTAGAGTTTAACTGAAACGCCTTGTGTGGAATAGCGGGATTCACTCACAAACGTCGTAACGTTGACCCGTCGCGGATTCAGGAAGCCACCGAGGCGATGGCCCATCGCGGGCCGGACCGCCAGGCGGTTTTCCGCACGCGCACGGTCGCGCTCGGCGCGGCGCGCCTGAAGATCATCGACCTCGAAGGCGGCGATCAGCCGATGCTCGCCGAAGACGGCAACGCGGCCATTGCCTTCAACGGCGAAATCTACAACCATCTCGAAATCCGGCGCGAACTGGAAGCTCTGGGGCACCGGTTCGAATCGCATGCCGACACCGAAACCGTGCTGCGCGCATTTCTCGAGTGGGATACGGGCTGTTTTTCCCGCCTGCGCGGCATGTTCGCCGTGGCCTTGTGGAAGGAAGACGAACAGCGGCTGGTGCTGGCGCGCGACCGCATCGGCATCAAACCGCTCTACGTCGCGCGGCGCGGCGAAGACATCTACTTCGGTTCCGAGCTGAAGACGCTGTTCGTGCATCCGGAGATTGAGCGTCGGCTCGATCTGGCGGGTCTCGATTGCTATCTTTCGCTCAACTATGTTCCCTGCCCGCACACGCTTATCGAGGGCGTCGAGAAGATGCGCCCGGGCACGTGGCTCGAGTGGCGCAACGGAACGGTCAGGACGGATGTTTACTGGCAACTGCCCGAAGGCGCCGGCGCCCGCATGGGTCTCGACGAAGCAGCCGAATGGCTGGACGCGCTGCTCAATGCCTCGGTCCGCGAGCATCTCATTGCCGATGTGCCGATCGGCTTGTGGCTGAGCGGCGGTCTCGATTCGTCCACCATCCTGCACTACGCGGCCAACGCTTCGGCCACGCCCATCCGCACCTTCTCGATCTCGTTCCATGGCCGCAGCTTCGACGAATCGGCTTCCATCCGGCGCTTCTCCGCTTTCTATGGCACGCGGCACGAGCAGATGGATCTCAACCCGAGCCTCGACCTCGTTTCCGCCATCGAAGATTTCGCCAGCTACGCTGACGAGCCGAACGCCGATGCGGGCGCCCTGCCGGTCTGGTTTCTCTCGCGCATGACGCGGCTGAGCGCGACCGTCGCGCTGAGCGGCGAAGGCGCGGATGAACTGTTCGGCGGCTACGTGACTTACCGTGCCAACACGCTGGCGCGCGCCATGCGGCGATTGCCGCATGGAGTGCTTCAGCTCGCGCGTCGAGCGGCCGGCGCATGGCCGGTTTCGGATGAAAAAATCGGTTTCGAGTACAAGCTGAAGCGCTTCCTCTCGGGCTGCCTCATGCGGCCTGAGCGCGCGCACGTGGCATGGAACGGAACCTTTTCGGAAGCAGAGAAACGCGTGCTGGTGAGCGTCGGTCTGCCGTCTGCGCTGGCTCGCATGCTCGAAGGTCTCAAAGACGAGACGAATGCGTTCCTGCGCTTCGACCAGCGTTATTACCTGCCCGACGATATCCTGGCCAAGGTCGACCGCATGAGCATGGCACACTCGGTGGAAGTGCGGCCGCCGTTCCTCGATCATCGGATTGTCGAGTTCGCCGGCTCCCTGCCCGCCGGTCTGAAGATTCGCGGCTCACGGCAGAAAATCGTGCTGCGGCATCTGATGAAGGACCGGCTGCCCGGCCCGAATCCGGTGAAGCGCAAGATCGGTTTCGATATACCCGCGCACGAATGGCTGCGCGGCT
>DASPQQ010000376.1:0-2144 GCA_035624885.1 Bryobacteraceae bacterium
GCATCGCTGAAAACCAGCATCTCGTAGATTCCGATGCGGCCTTTGTAGCCGGTCATGTCGCAGATTTCGCAACCGGCAGGAATGTACTGAACTTCCGGGGGAGTCTGAAGGCCCGCGTGAGCCAGTTTGACGCGATACTCGGAGCTGGCAGGTATCTTTTCCGAACAGACGCACAGGCGGCGCAGCAGACGCTGCGCAATGATGCAGCTCAGCGAAGCCGCGATCTGAAATCGGGGCATCCCCAGGTCGACGAGCCGAGCGATGGCGGAAACGCTATCGTTGGTGTGCAGAGTCGAGAGCACCAGGTGTCCTGTCTGCGCTACCTTCATGGCGATCTCGGCGGTTTCCGCATCGCGGATTTCGCCCACCAGAATGACGTTCGGGTCCTGGCGCAGGATGGAGCGCAGGCAGTTGCCGAAGGTCAACCCGGCCTTCGTGTTCACCTGGACCTGATTCAGGCCTGGGATGGCGTATTCCACGGGGTCTTCCACGGTGACGATGTTCAGCGGCAGCGTCCGGATCACGTTCATCGAGGAATACAGCGTCGTGCTTTTTCCCGAGCCGGTCGGCCCGGTCACCAGCACCATTCCTTGAGGCCCCGTCAGGATCTGCTGCAGCCAATCAGAAATCTCGGGAGGGATGCCCAGGGCCGCGAAGCTTCGCAGCGGTGCGTCCGATTCGAGCAGCCGCATCACTACCTTTTCGCCGTGTTGTGTCGGGAGCGTGGAGACGCGCAAATCGAGTTTCTTGCCGGAGACCTTCACCAGGAACCGGCCGTCCTGCGGCGTGCGGCGTTCGGCAATATCCATGTCCGCCAGAATCTTGATGCGCGATACCACTGAGTTCTGCAGCGAGCGCGGGATGCGCTGGTAATCACGGAGCATCCCGTCGATGCGCATCCGGATCACCGTGTCAGCGGCCTGTGGCTCGATATGAATGTCGCTGGCTTGTTTGGTGATGGCCGAGGATATCGCTGTGGCGACCAGCCTGACTGCGGGCGAGTTCAGGTGACGCAGCTCCTCCCGCACTTGTTGTACGGCCTCGGTATTCCGCTGCATCGCGCTCGAAGAAATGAGCTCCAGGCCGGAATCGTGGCCCTCCGGAGCGACAACTTCCTCCGCTGGTTCCTCCTCGCCCGCGCCGTACCATTTCTCGATGGCGGCCAGGATCTCGTTTCGGAAGCCCAGTCGCGGCACGATTCCCAGGCCGGTCAGGAACCGAAGCTCGTCGATGGCCTGCAGATTCTGCGGCTCGGCCATGGCGACGATCAATTTGGCGCGCCCTTCCTTTTGAATGGGAAGGGCACACCAGCGCTTGGCCATGGCGTGCGGAAGCAGCTTGAGCATTTCGGGATCAACAAGGGCGGTCTCGCAATCTACACAGGGGACGCGGGTAACTTCGGTCAGTGCTGCGGCCAAGTCCGGTCTGGACACCAAGCCGCGGTCGAGGAGCAACTCGCCTAAGTGGACGAGCTTGCCTTCCTGCTCTTCGATCGCCTTCGCGAGATCGGCATGGGAGATGTGTCCCCGCTCGCGCAGGACTTCTCCTAACCGTTTTCTCTTCATCGCCTAGAATCCGGCGTTCCCAAGATTAACCGCCGAACCGGAGTCCGAACGCCTGGGCCTTAGAGGGATGCCCCCAACTCGCAGCGATCTGCCGCGGTAGAGGCCGCCGGGACCACGGTCACGTACTTCTATTTTCAAGGTCGCCGCGAGGGCGAACAAGCGCAATCCCGTCCGGATGAACCAAAAAGTAATCCTGTCCGGAGGTCGCGGTCAGCGCCAGGTCTGATTCTGGGAACTGTGCTACTTTGGCGGGTGCGACGGACCGCGGGTGTGGGTCTGGAGCACTTCGGAAATGGTGCCCGAGAGGCAGAGAAACCCAAGAACGGCGAAAACTCCGAGAATCAGAAAGTCTATCACGGGGCCGTTCCTCTTCCTTTCACGGTACTGTTGCACGCGCCATTCCACAGCCGCCGTTTTTCTAACTTATTGAAAGGAGGGAGCTAAGCGCCTTGTTGCAGGCCCACCACAGGTCAAAACGGTACGCTAATTGGACAAAAACCGTTACAAATGGCGCACTTTGTCACGGGATCGGTGCGCTTGGTTGGCCTATTGCCTTAGAACTATCCCCCGTGTGCTCCG
>DASPQQ010000377.1:0-2233 GCA_035624885.1 Bryobacteraceae bacterium
TTGAAGGCGCGTCCGATGCCGCCGGTGCCGAGGACAACGGCCTTCGCTGAAAAAAGTTTGAACCGGCCGCGTTCGCGATCGTAGCCGAAAGCGCCGGTGACGCGACCGCCATCGGTGAGCAGATCGAGGATCGTGTGCTCCATATGGACGTCGATCCCCTGATGGATGCCGTGATCCTGCAGGGTGCGGATCATTTCGAGGCCGGTGCGGTCGCCCGTGTGAGCAAGCCGCGGGTAGCGATGGCCGCCGAAGTTGCGCTGCAGGATGCGGCCGTCTTTGGTGCGGTCGAAAATCGCGCCCCAGGCTTCGAGCTCATGCACGCGGTCGGGAGCCTGTTTGGCGTGCAGCTCGGCCATGCGCGGATTGTTCAGATACTGCCCGCCGCGCATGGTATCGGCGAAGTGGACGCGCCAGTTATCGCGATCGTCCACGTTGCCCATGGCGGCAGCCATGCCGCCTTCCGCCATCACGGTGTGGGCCTTGCCGAGCAGCGATTTGCAGATGAGACCCACTTTGACGCCCGCCGCGGAAGCTTCAATCGCCGCGCGCAGTCCGGCGCCGCCTGCGCCGATCACGAGGACGTCGTATTCGTATTTCTGGTATTCGGCCATTAGAAGGGCCTCCAGTCGGTCCAGATGCCCATGGCGCAGAGCCGCACGTAAACATCGGTGAAGCCGACCCAGAACAGGCTGAACCAGGCGAAGCGCATGTGGCGCTCGTTGAGGCAGCTCACGCAGTCATAAGCTTTCCTGCGCACAGGCGATTTCGAGAGCACGTCCTTGATGCCGCCGACGAGATGCCGGAACGAATGGCAGCCGAACGTGTAACTCGCCAGCAGGCAGACATTGATCAGCAGAACGATGGAGCCCACGCCGATGTGGAAACCATCCGGCCAGGCGAAGAAACCGTCGTACGCGTCCTTCGCGAGGATCACGATGAAGATGATCGCGACGTAAAGGAAGTAGCGGTGGATGTTCTGGAAGATGAGAGGAAATTTCTTTTCGCCGCGATAGCTCTTGCGCGGTTCGCCCACGGCACAGTTGGTCGGGTCCTGCCAGAAGGCTTTGTAATACGCGCCGCGATAGTAGTAGCAGGTGAAGCGGAATCCGCCCGGCGCCCAGAGGATGAAGAAAGCGGCCGAAAACGGCAGGAATCCGGGGAACCAGGAGGGTTTGCCGCCGAACCAGGCGGTGTTCGGATCGCCGAACAGTTCCGGGGAATACATGGGCGAAATGTAGGGTCCGAAGCGGTAGAAGTTGCCCTGAAAAGCGGCCCAGGTCGAGTAGACGATGAAGGCCGAAAACCCAAGGAAGACGGCCAGCGGCTGCACCCACCAGAAGTCCGGGCGGGAGGTTTCGCCAAACTTCCCGCGCACCAGAGGAACATCGATTTGCGGCATAAGAGATTTAGTGTATCCAATGACTTAAAGAGGCAGCCGCGGGCTAAAATAGCGGCAGCGATGTCTCTCCGGGTCAACTTCTTCAAGGCAGCGCCTGAGGTGATGAAGGCGATGTCGGAGTTCGGCAATGCGGTGAACGCGGCGGGTCTCGAGGCCCCCCTGCTCGAACTGGTGAAGATGCGCGCCTCGCAGATGAACGGCTGCGCCTTCTGCATCGATATGCACTCGAAGGACGCGCGGGCGCTGGGCGAAACCGAGCAGCGCCTCTATGCTCTCAATGCGTGGCGCGAGACGCCGTTTTACACGGATCGCGAACGCGCGGCGCTCGAATGGACCGAGGCCATCACCAGCATTCAGGACGGCCACGCTCCCGATGATGTGTTCGAGCGCGTGCGGCGGGAATTCAGCGAAGAGGAACTGGTGAAACTGACACTCGCGATTGTCGCGATCAACGGATGGAACCGGATCGCCATCGCTTTCCGGTCGGTGGCGGGCAGTTATAAGCCGTGAAAGTCTGGCGGGCCGGCCTGATTCTCGTGGTTGCCGGCGCGGCGCTGGTCGCGCGGATGCCATTCCGCCAGTATCCGGGAGTGGAATACGAGCAGTTCTATCTGCCGCCGGATTACGCCGAACAGACCGAATGGGTCTTCGCGCGGCTGATGTATCCGCCCACGCGTTACGGCATCGGCGGCGGCTACGGGTTTCGCGGCAGCGGGAACTGGGCGCAGGGCTTCTCCATCTGGACGCAGGATTATCCGCGGGCGGACCGCCATTTCTCGGAAGCGGTGCGTCGGCTGACGCGGCTGCATGTGCGGTCTGTCGAGCAGCCGGTGA
>DASPQQ010000378.1:0-9543 GCA_035624885.1 Bryobacteraceae bacterium
GCGCGCTTCCGAGCCCGTCGCGATCAGGATGTTCTTCGTCTCGAGAACCTTCGTGTCGCCTTTGGGACCTTTCACTTCCACCTTGCCCGGTCCCTTGATGGTGGCGTAGCCCGGAACCACTTCCACCTTGTTCTTCTTCATCAGGAACTCGACGCCCTTGGCGTGCTTGTTCACGATGCCCGCCTTGCGTTCCACCGCTTTGGCGTAGTTCAGAACGGGCTTGTCGATCGAGATGCCTTCTTCATCCGAGTGCGTGGCGAAGTGCCACATCTCAGCTGTATGGAGCAACGCTTTGGTCGGGATGCAGCCGACATGCAGGCAAACGCCGCCCAGTTTCGAATCCTTTTCAACAATCGCGGTTTTGAGGCCGTACTGGCCCGCGCGCACCGCTGCGGAGTAGCCGCCGGGGCCGCTACCAATCACAATCAGGTCGTAGGTCACGTAAATCCATTCTACATGGCGCGTCTTGACTATCATCGAAGTATGGGGACGCGCATCTATCTGGTTTTACTGCTGTTCGCGGCACTTGCCGGCGCGCAGAACCGCAGTTTCCCCATCGATTCGATTACGGTCGAAGGTAATCGGATTCTTTCCGCCCAGGTGATCGTCGAGGCCAGCGGTCTGAAGCCCGGCGATCCCGGCGATGCGGCCGCCTTCGATGCCGCGCGCGACCGTTTGATCGCCAGCGGCTACTTCGAAACCGTCGGCTATCGCTACAAGCCCGCCGGCGCCAAAGGCTACCAGATCACATTCGAAGTGAAAGAGAGCGCGACGCTCTACCCGCTGCGTGTCGAAGCCCTCCCTGTTACGGCTCAGCAGGTCGCGACGAAGCTCAAAGCAGTCGATCCGCTTTTCACCGGCCGCATGCCGGGAACGAAACAGGCCATCGATCGCGTGGCGCACGAGATCGAGCAGATGCTCGATGGGAAGCAGGAAGTCGCCGGACGCGTCATCACTACTGGGCCGGATGAGTTCGAAATCCAGTTTCTGCCGCGCCGCGGCGTTCCCGCCGTTGCTACCGTCGCGTTCGAAGGCAGCAAGGCCATCAGCCCCATCGACCTGCGCAACAAAATCGCCGAAGTCGCCTTTGGCCAGCCCTTCACCGATTCCGGCTTCCGCGTCTTTCTCGACAACCAGGTGCGCCCGGCGTTCGAAGCCAAAGGCTATATGCGGGTGCAGTTCACCGGCATCACGACCACGCCTTCCACGCAGTTTCAGGGGCTCGATGTGAAAGTGACGGTGGAAGACGGGCCGCAGTATACGCTCTCCGGCGTCACGGTGAAAGGCGGGCCGGAAGGCGAAACCGCCCACATCCTGAAGCTCGCGAAACTTCCGAAGATGACCATCGCCGATTTCGATCAGATCCGCGATGGCGCGGGGCGTATCCGCGAGGGCATGCACCACGACGGCTACCTGGATGTCGATGTCACGGTCGACAAGAAGATCTACGATGCCGACAGAACCGTGGAAGCCTTTCTCGTGGTCAACGAAGGCCCGCGCTACACCTTCCGCAAACTCACTGTGAACGGCCTGGGTCTCGACGGCGAAGCGGCCATCCGCAAAATGTGGAGCGTGAAGCCAGGCGATCCTTACCCGCAGGAATACCCGAACTACTTCGTTTCGGAAGTGAAGAAGGAAGGCCTTTTCGATAACCTCGGCGATATCCGCGCCACTCCGGATATCGACCGCAAAACGCACGTGGTCGACGTGACGCTCGATTTCAAAACCGCGGACCTTGCGCCGAAGCCGCCGCGCCGGCCAGGTTTACCGCCTATTTAGGAGGAGCGGCGGGAGCCGGCGGAGCTGGCGCCTTGTGCTTGTCGAGCCAGTCAAGTGCGAGAGCCTGCACGGCGTCGCCTGCATCCTTCACGTGCGCGCCGGCCATCTCGTGCGCCCTCTGCTGCACGTCGCCGCTCTTGTTCAGATACTCCTGCCCCACCGGACTTGTGAAGAAGGCAAGAATGGCATCGAGCTGCTCGTCCGTATATTCCTCGTCGTAGACCTGGATCATGCCCGGCTTCAGCCGTTCCCAGCTCGTCATATCCTTCATGGCGTCGATCATCTTGTCGTGCACTTCCGCGGCTGCGGAAGCGCGCTCGGCTACGGGGAAACCGGCCTGCTGGGCAATCTGCTCCGTGATCCGATTGATTGCCTGAGTCAGTGACGCATGGATCTCGTCGGTGATCCGCTCGACATGCAGGACATCCATCAGTTTCTCGATCTTGGCCGTCTTTTCGGGGCTGGCGGCGGAAAGCGAGGACGCGGTCAGCAGTGCAACAAGGAGATAACGCATTGCCCGAAGTTTATCATCGGTTGCTTTTGCTGGTGTAATAGAGCCCATGGGCAATGAGACATTCCCCGCCCTCGCGCACAGATATTTTGAGCGGATGGGCCGGCAACGATAAAGGAGTTTCAGAAATTGGCTGATGCGGACTGCCTTTCTCGCGGATAAGATCTCGAAGCTGCACGACCCGGGCGCCGGCCATCCCGAGCAGCCCGCGCGTTTCGATGCGGCCGTGCGCGGAGTGGGCGCGCACCGGCTCACATTCTCGCCCGAGCGTTCGCTCGCTTATGACCAGCTCGCGCTCTGCCATACGAAGGACTACATCCACACGGCCTGCGCGGACGTCGAATCGGGCGCGTCCACGCTCTCGACGGGCGATACCGATATCTGCCGCAGTTCGCTCATGGTGGCGCTGCGCGCGGGAGGCCTGTGTCTCAACGCCGTCGATCTGGTGATGACGGGCGAAGCGCGCAACGCCTTCTGCATCGTGCGGCCTCCCGGCCACCACGCGACGCCCACGCGCGGCATGGGCTTCTGCCTCTTCAACAACATCGCCATCGCGGCGCGCTACGCGCAGGATGTCTATAACGTGAACCGCGTCCTGATTGCCGACTGGGACGTGCACCACGGCAACGGCACGCAGGATATTTTCTACGCCGATCCGACCGTATTCTTCTTCAGCACGCACCAGTGGCCGTGGTATCCGGGGACGGGCGCGGCGGATGAAACCGGCATCGGCGCGGGCGAAGGCTTCACGCTCAACTGCCCCTTCGAAGCCGGCGCGGGGCACGATGAAATCGTGGGCGCCTTCGGCGGCGAACTGGTGGAAGCGATGGACGAGTTCCGGCCCGATCTCGTGATGGTCTCGGCCGGCTTCGATTCGCGCGTGGGGGATCCGCTGGGCCATTTCCTGCTTGAAGACAGGGATTTCGGAGAGCTGACGAACATCCTGCTCGAGATCGCGGACAAATACGCCGGCGGCCGGCTGATCTCGGTTCTCGAAGGCGGCTACAATCTGGCGGGCCTCGAGAGCGCCGTGCGCGCTCACGCGCAGGCTTTGCTGGGCGGGCCTGCGAAGTAGCCGCCTTCTGTACCTAGGGCTTTTAGAGTCTGTGTGAGAACTCCGGTTCACGGGTACCCGGCTGCGAGCGTGGTCCGGAAAATCCGGTACAGACAACCTTTTTCGCGCCGTCCCGGCTCTCACGCAGAAGTCTTGTAACGCGAAAAAGGAGTCTGTCCCGGTTTTCCTCAGCGGCTACTCAGGAGCAAAGGCCCTGAGCGCAGTTCTCACACAGTCTCTGAAGGCGCAGGTACATCCTGCATGAAGCAGCTGATTCCCGCGATCCCTGCTGCCCCGGCTTCGATGCACTGCCGTGCGTTCGATTCGGTGATGCCGCCGAGCGCAAGGATCGGAATGGATGTGAGCCGGCAGGCTTCGCGGAGCGCTTCGAGCCCGAGGGGTGGCGCCGAGCCGGTTTTCGAGAGCGGCGCGAAGATGGGCGCGAGCAGGATGTAGTCGGCGTCGGTAATGTCAGGCAGCTGCGCGAGGCGATGGGCCGATCTGGTGACGATGCCGACGCGGCTGAAGTCGCGTCCAGAAAAACAGGAAGGTGCCCCGTCGCGCAGATGGACTCCGTGGGCTCCGCAGGCGATGGCTACGTCGGCTCGGTCGTTCACCAGGATTTTTGTTCCATGTGGATTGGGCAGTGCGAGCACTTTGCGCGTGAATTCAGCGAGTCGACGCGTGGTGAGCTGTGGCTCGCGAATCTGCACGAGTTCCACACCTCGCTTCATCCAGTATTCGATGGGAGGGAGGCTTGCCGAACCGCCGGTTATGAGGCAGCGGATCACAGCGGCGTGTAATAGCGGGCGCCCGCGCAGTGGCGGCACAGCGTGCGGCCGTTCTCCACCACCTGGCGCTCGAAGCTGATCCCTTCGCCGCACTCTTCGCAGACGCGGCGCGCGCCTTTGTAGCCGGGAAACTCCTCGGGCCCGAGTTCCACCCGCACCCACTGGTGCGCGAACAGGTCTTCCACGCGCATCACGCGATAGCCCCGCATCTGCTGCTCGTTCCTGTTGCAGATTTCGGGGAAGAGTTCTCTGGCGAGCGCCTTTGACGATTCGCGCGCCGCCACGCGCACCGCCCGCGCTATTTCGAGATCGCAGAAGGTGGCCGCGACTTTGCCGAAATCGCGAAACTTCAGAGCGCGTTTGCCGAGCCGGCAGCCGGTCACCACGGGAATAGCGTCGGTGGCGCAGCGATCGATCTCGACGAAGGTCACGAGGCGCTTGCGGTCCTTGCCTTCGGGCTCCTGAATGCCGAGCAGCTCGAGGCCGAAGATCGCCATGCGCAGGCCGAGGATCTGGCCCGCGCAGAGATGCCCGTGCGCGGCGGCGGCCAGCTTCTCGTACTCAGCGAGCGTCCGCATCTATTGAGATTGCGCCGCGCCGGGTGCGTCGGCTTTGGCCTTCGCGCGCACCGCGTGACGATGGAGGTCCTTGACATCGAAGCCGGTGATGGAAACGGCAATCGCGCCGCCGATCATCGCCGGAATCGTGAGCATCCAGAAGGCGAGCTGCGCGAAGATCTGCGCATTGGGCCGCTCCACAAGGATCAGGCCGAGCCCGTACATCAGCGTCGCCTGATAAGCGCCGATATTGGCCGGCGCGTTCGGTATCACTGTTCCCACCGTCTTGACCACGATCAGGAACGCCGTTGCGCCGACGCCGAAATCGAACGCGTCGGCGCGGGCCAGCGCCCAGAGCGCGAGCGTCTGGGTGAGCCAGTAAAGGCCGCTGCCGAGCATCGCCAGGCCGATCTCGCGCCAGTGTCCGAGGCGATGGATTTCATCGAGCAGATGGACCACGCGCCGGCCCCACGCCCGCCCGCCGAGGAACGCGTGCGCGTGGCTGCGCCGGAACAGCACGTAGACGAAGGCGGCCGAGAGCGCCACCGTCACCGTGCCGAAGATCCACATGGCATCGGTCACCATCCGGTGACTGCCGATCTGAAAGGTGACGATCAGATAGACGATGACGAGCCAGAGCCCGTCCATCAGGCGCAGGATGATGTCGGACGTGAAGGCGAGAGAGAGCGGGACTTCCGATTCGTAGGAGAGAAGGAAACAGCGGACGAGTTCTCCGCCGCGCGCGGGCAGGACGTCATTCGTGAACAGCCCGACGAAAACGGATTGCAGGCAGGCTCCGAACGAAGGCGCGCCGGCGGGCCGCAGCAGCGCCTGCCAGCGCCAGGCATCGGCGAAATAGACCGCGATCTCAATGGCAATGGCGAGCGCGACCCATCCCCAGTCGAGCGTCCGGAGATGGTCTTCGAGTTCGGCGTAAGGGAAGCGCGAGAAAACCCAGACGAGCGTGACGGCCGAAACCAGATAGCCGACTGCCGGGATGAGCCACTTTGGAACTCCACGCCGTTCGCGCGGCGCGTCAACAACGATATCCATGAGTCTCGGGGTCCGGCAACTTCATGATAGCGCCCGGACCGCGCCGCCCGGTCGCACTGCGCGCTCAGCGGCCGGCCCGCATGGCGGCAATCAGCTTGCGCCCGGACCACGTCACCGTCACGAGAAAGAAAGCGAGGCTCAACAGGATCACGGTTCGCTGCCTTGCGGGTGCGAGCGTGGTGGCGATGTCGGCGTTATCCGGATTGGCGTTGGTCTCGACGCTGAGCGAAACCGTCACGGGCGCGGCGCCCTTCTCGTTGACCACCACGATCGCGTACTGGCCGCGCGTGTTGATCACGCGCCGGAACGCTCCGGTGCGGCTCTTCGGCGTTGCGGCCATGGTTTCGTGTTCGCGGCCGCGGTCGAAACGGCGGAATTCGCTCATGGGGAGCAGTTCGGTGTGCACCGTCGGGCCGCCCGAAACGACTTCGAAGCGGCAATCGACGCCGGTGGGCGTCTGGCGGACGGTGAATGGAATCCAGCGGAAATCGCCGGATTCAAGGCGAAACGACTGCGCCGGTTGCGGCGCGGGTGCGATGGCAGCGAAAAGGAGAAGCGCGAAGGAAATCATCTGCCGCGTGCTGTTCTCATCGTAACGCGGCTGAAGCCGCGTCCCCTTTGGATTAAGCTGGACGGGATGGCGACAGCGCGCATTATCTTCCGGGTCCTGATCGCGGCCACGCTGGTGGTGATGACGATCCCGCGTTTCAGCGGCCGCCATCTGGCTCACGCGCTCTACGTGCCGTTCTCGGCGTGGTTCTTCGTCTCGGTGTTCCTGTTCGGCGGGTTCGGGCTGGTCTCGGCGTATCGCGCTTTGCGCGAACCGCGGAATCGCCAGGCGTACCTGACCGACGTGATCCTCGCCGCGGCCTGGGTTCCCTACTGGTTCGCTAACCTGCAGCGCGTTGCCGGATTATTTCGCTGAGGTGATCCTCCATCAGGCGGGCGATGAGCGCCGTCCAGCCGGTCTGGTGGCTGGCGCCGCAGCCGCGTCCGGTATCGGCGTGGAAGTATTCGTGGAACCAGGCGAGGCCGCGCCAGTGCGGATCGTTCCAGAAGATCGCATCGTCGCCCTGCCACGGCGCGCGCCCGTTCGCATCGGGCACGAACAGCATGCAGAGGCGGCGGCGGATTTCGGCTGAAACTTCGCGCAGCGTCATCCACTTGCCGGAGCCGGTGGGGCATTCGACTTTCAGATCGTCGCCATAGAAATGGTGGTAGCGTTCGAGCGCCTCGACGATCAGGTAGTTCATCGGGAACCAGATGGGCCCGCGCCAGTTGGAGTTGCCGCCGAACAGCCCGGTGGCCGATTCGCCCGGATCGTAATCGACGCGGTTGTCTTCGCCGTTGATGCGGAGCAGGAAGGGATGCTCGCGATAGATCGCCGAGAGAGACCGGATGCCGTATGGCGACAGAAACTCGCGCTCATCGAGCATGCGCGTCAGCACGCGCTGCAGGCGCTCGCGCGTGGGAATGGCGAGCAGGCGCAGGCAGTCTTCCCGCGAGCAGTCCGTCTCCATCATGGAGACGGTCTCGTAGAGGTCTTTGCGGTTGTTGAGAAACCAGTCGAGACGGCGCGCGAAGCCGGGGAGTTTGTCGATGGCCTGCTGCTGGAGAATCGTGACCGCGAACAGCGGAATCAGCCCGACCATGCTGCGGATGCGCAGCGGAATGTTCTTGCCGTCCATGCGGATCTGGTCGTAGTAGAAACCGTCGTCCTCATCCCACAGGCCGTGGCCGCCGAGCGTGTTCATGGCGTCGGCGATGGCGACGAAGTGCTCGAAGAATTTCGACGCGATGTCTTCGTAAACGGGATCCTTCATGGCGAGCTCGAGCGCAATGGCGAGCATGGTGGTGCAGTAGGCCGCCATCCACGCGGAACCATCGGCCTGCTCGAGCACGCCGCCCGCGGGCAGCGGCTTCGAGCGGTCGAAGACGCCGATGTTATCGAGGCCGAGGAAACCGCCGGAGAAGATCTGTTTCCCCTCGACGTCCTTGCGGTTGACCCACCAGGTGAAGTTGATGAGCAGCTTCTGGAAGACGCGTTCGAGAAAGACGCGGTCACGCTGGCCGGGCGGCGCGGAGATCTTGTAGACGCGCCAGGCGGCCCAGGCGTGCACCGGCGGATTCACGTCGCCGAGGGCGAATTCGTAAGCCGGAATCTGGCCGCTCGGGTGCATGTACCATTCGCGCAGCAGCAGGATGAGCTGCTCTTTGGCGAAATCGGGATCGACGCCGGCGAAGACCACCGCATGGAAGGCGAGATCCCAGGAAGCGAACCACGGAAATTCCCATGTATCCGGCACGGAAAGAACGTCGCGGTTATAGAGATGGAGCCAGTCGTTGTTGCGGCCGTAATGGCGGCGATCGGCGGAGGGTTTCGGCATGGCGGGATCGCCGTAGAGCCATTCGAGCACTCCGAAGTGGTAGAACTGCTTCGACCAGAGCAGGCTCGCCACGGCCTGGCGCGAAACAGGATCGATCCCGCCGTGGAACTCATCCGCCTCGCGGATGCGCTCGGCGAAGATTTCGTCGAAAGACAGCGGACTGTTCTCTCCGTCCCCGCTCAGGCGAAAGCGCAGTTCGATCGACTCACCCGCGCCCACGCGCCTCACGTAATACGCGGCGGCCCTGGTGCCAAACGAAGCCGGATTGACCGCCGTCTGCTCACCCTCGACTACGAAACGATGAAACGCATCCTTCACGAACGGCGACGCATTGCGCACGCCGAACAGGCGCTCATAGTTGGTCTCGTTGTCGGTGAAGAGAAAACGATCGGGCGCCTCGAGCGCTTCGAAGAGGAAACGGCCGAGTGAAGAATGATCGCAGCAGAGATGCGCGCGGTCCATTTCGTGGATGACCGGCTTCGGACAGTAGCCTTCGCCGGTGCGCCCCCATGACCACGCGTTGCGGTACCAGAGAGTCGGGAGGATGTGGAGCGTCCAGTCTTCGGGGCCGCGGTTTTCGATGCGCAGGCGGATCAGGATGTCGTTCGGCGAGGCCTTGGCGTATTCCATCCGGACATCGAAGTAGCGGCCTTCCCCGAAGATGCCGGTGTCGAGCAGTTCGAACTCGCGGTGGGTTTTGCCGCGTCCTCTGTTTTCGGTCACGAGCCGGTCATAGGGGAAGGCGCGCTGCGGGTACTTGTAGAGCGCCTTCATATACGAATGGGTGGGGACGTTGTCGAGAAAGAAGTAGCACTCTTTTACGTCTTCGCCGTGATTGCCTTCATCGCCGGTGAGCCCGAAGAGGCGCTCCTTGAGGATGTGGTCCTGGCCGTTCCAGAGCGCGAGGGCGAAGCAGAGGCGGCCTTCGCGGTCGCAGATGCCGAGCAAGCCGTCTTCGCCCCAGCGATAGGCGCGGCTGCGCGCGTGATCGTGTGGAAAGTATTGCCAGCACTCGCCGTCCGGCGAATAATCTTCGCGGACCGTGCCCCACTGGCGCGCGGAAAGATAAGGTCCCCAGCGCTTCCAGTTCTTCTCGCGGCGGGCATCTTCGGCGAGCCGGATCTGTTCGCTGTTGGGCGCAGTGTCCACAAGAACATGCTAGCGGGAGATACTCAAGATTTGATGAAGCGTCTCGGCGCGGCGCTGGCCATCCTGCTGGCCGCCGCGCTCTATCTCACGAATCTGTCGGCAATGGGGGTGGTCGGGCCGGACGAACCCCGCTATGCCTTTATCGGGCGCGCCATGGCGCAGACCGGGGATTGGATCACGCCGCGGCTCTGGGGCAGTCCCTGGTTTGAGAAGCCCGCGCTCCTCTACTGGATGACGGCGCCGGCGTTCCGGCTGGGGCTCG
>DASPQQ010000379.1:0-3525 GCA_035624885.1 Bryobacteraceae bacterium
CGACCATCCCATTCTGATTTATTCGCGGCGCGATCTGAACGGGATGCTGCTCCGGCGGGCCCAGCAGGCCGGTGCGCGGATTGAGCAGACGCGCGTGCTCGGGATGGATCGGACGGAGCGCGGGTGGTCGCTGCGGACGAAGAGCGGCGTGGCGGAGGCCGATTACTGCGTGGTGGCTACCGGCGCACGCAATCCTCTGCGCAATGCGGGAACGGAGCTGACGCCGGCCGACAGCATGAGCGCGCTCGGCTATTTCGTGCCGGGCCAGCGCACGCAGATCGATCTGCAATTCCTGCCGGAGCTCGATGGTTATATCTGGGTGTTTCCGCGCCGCGGGCACATGTCGGTGGGGATCTGCGGAAAAGGCCAGACGGCCGCCGGGATGCGCGTGCGGCTCGAGCGATACATGGCGGATCACGGGCTCGTGAAGGA
The DNA here is from genome assembly GCA_035624885.1 of Bryobacteraceae bacterium. Lineage (GTDB taxonomy): Bacteria > Acidobacteriota > Terriglobia > Bryobacterales > Bryobacteraceae > BOG-234. Next base: position 433 of record DASPQQ010000379.1, read on the forward strand.
TGGCGCGACGTATTACGGGCATCTGCTGCCGTCGCTCGAAACGGCGTCCTGGAAGCGGAATCGCGTGGCAGGCGATGGCTGGCTGGCGGTAGGCGATGCGGCGGGCCTGGTGGATCCGATTACCGGCGAAGGGATCTACTACGCGATTCGGTCGGGAGATCTGGCGGCGCAGTCCATTCTCACGGAGCCCGCCGATCCCGCTTCGGCGTATCGTCGGCTGGTGCGGCGCGATTTTGTGGAGGATCTCGAGTTCGCCTCGCAGATCGCGCACCGCTTCTTCAATGGTTCTTTCCTGCTGGGGCCGATTACCAGCCGGATGGTGCAGTTCACGAGGCGCAGCCCGCGCTTCCGCGGCGTCATGCAGGATCTGTTCGCGGGCACCCAGCCTTACATCGGCCTGAAACACCGGCTGATTGCGGGGTTCCATCGCAGCCTGGTGGAAATCGGTTTCAGCTTTTTCTCAGGCGCAGGCTGTTAGTCACCACCGACACGCTCGAGAGCGCCATGGCAGCCGAGGCGATCATCGGCGAGAGCAGCCAGCCCGTGAACGGATAGAGCGCGCCGGCGGCGATCGGGATGCCGATGGCGTTGTAGCCGAATGCCCAGAAGAGATTCTGCCGGATCACGCGGAGGGTGCGCCGCGCCAGCTCGAGGGCATCGGGAACGCCGCGCAGGTCGCCGCGCATCAGGATGATGCCGGCCGCTTCGATGGCGATATCGGTGCCGGTTCCGATGGCGATTCCGGTGTCCGCGCGCGCCAGCGCGGGAGCGTCGTTGATGCCATCGCCCACCATCGCGACGCGGCGGCCTTCGGATTTGAGGCGAGTCACTTCGCGGTCCTTGTGTTCGGGAAGGACTTCGGCCAGCACCCGCGATTCGTCGATGCCGGCTTCGCGGGCAATTTCCCGGGCGACGCGCGCGTTGTCGCCGGTGATCATCCAGACGTCGATGTTCATGGCCTTCAGGCGCCGGATGGCCTCGGGCGCTTCGGGTTTCATCTGGTCGACGATTTCGAATTCCGCGGCGAGAGCGTTGTCGACGCGCATGGCGATGCGGCCTGCATCTCCACGCCCCACGAATACCTGCCTGCTCCCGACGGTGGCTTCGGCGCCCTTGCCGGGAATGGCGCGGAACGCGGTGGAATCGAGCGCAACTGAGCCGGCCCGAGTGACGATGGCCTCGGCGATCGGGTGTTCGCTCCACCTTTCGACGGCAGCCGCGAGTTGCATCGCCTGCTCTTCCGAGTAGCCGTCATGGACGAGGACCGCGCTGACCACGGGCTTGCCCGTGGTGATGGTTCCGGTCTTATCGAGGATGACGGTGTCGATGCGGGCGGCTGTTTCGAGCGGCTCGCCGCCTTTGATCAGAATTCCGGATTCGGCGCCGCGTCCCGTGCCGGCCATGATCGCGGTGGGCGTCGCAAGGCCCATCGCGCAGGGGCAGGCGATGATGAGCACCGCGACGGCGTTGACCAGCGCGGTGCTGAGCGGCGCGAAGGAAAGCCAGACGACAAACGTAACCACCGCAATGCCGAGAACGGCGACCGTGAAGTATCCGCTGACGACATCCGCCAGACGCGCGACCGGCGCTTTCGAACCCTGCGCCCGCCTGATCAGTTCGACGATCCGCGCGAGAGCGGTATCGCGTCCGATCTTTGTGGCTTCGAACTGGAAGGCGCCTGTGCCGTTGACGGTGCCGCCGTAGACCGCAGCGCCGGGAGCTTTCGGAACCGCCAGACTCTCGCCGGTGAGCATCGATTCATCGATCTCGCTCGCTCCATCGAGGACTGTGCCATCAACCGGGATGCGCTCGCCCGGGCGGACGATGATCCTGTCTTTGATCCGGACCTCGGCGACAGGAATTTCCTCTTCAACGCCGTTGCGGACCACGCGCGCGCTCGAAGGCTGCAGATTCATCAGGCGGCGGATGGCGTCCGATGCCCTGCCCCGGGCGCGTGCCTCGAGAAGACGGCCGACGAGAATGAGCACGATGATCACGGCCGCGGCTTCGAAATAAACTTCCCTGCCGCCGGTCGCGATCACGAATGTGGAATAGAGAAACGCGGTGCCGGTGCCGAGCGCGATCAGCGTATTCATGTTCGCCGAAGCGTGCCGCAGCGCGATCCAGGCGTCGCGATAGAACCCCCGGCCTGCGTAGAAAACAACGGGGAGGGAGAAAAGGAACTGCGCCAGCGGCACGCGTTCCAGCATGCCGAGCACAAACACGGGAATCGCGAACGCCGCCCCGATGAGCAAGCGCTTTCGCAGTTCCCGCGCCTCGGCCGCTTCCGCGATTTCCTGGGGCGCGGCGGGCACCTCGTAGCCGACGTCCTCCACGGCGCGCACCAGCTCTTCGACCTGCGTCTGGTTCGGGTCGTAGCGGACGGAGGCGGTGCGCGTGGCGAAGTTGACGCTGGCGTGGCTCACGCCCTTCGAGCCGCCGAGTTGCTTCTCGACAGTGCGCGCGCAGGCGGCGCACGTCATCCCGCCGATGGGGAGCTCGACCTCCTCAGCCCGGGCCATTTCAGGCTTCGCTGGCCTCGAATCCGATCTGCTTGACCGCGGCGATCATGGCCGCGGGCGTGGCTCGCGTCTCGTCGTACTCGACGGTCGCCTTCGCGGCTTCGAGATTCACGTCAGCCGACTTCACGCCATCGAGCGCGGCAAGTCTCTTCGTGACGCTGCGCACGCAGCCGCCGCAGGTCATACCGCCGATCTTCAAATGAGCAGTTGCCATACTCCCATGATGCTCCTTCGGCCGCGGATGATGCACCCCCGGCCGCTTACGATGCTTCGCGCAGGCGGAAGCGGACGAAAACGAGCGCCGCGATCGGGTGCTGGCCGTAGATCTGATGCAGCGCCGCCGGCATGGTGTAGCCGGTGAAATTGAAGCCGAGACCGGTAACGAGGCGCGGGATGAGCCTGAAATCGCGGGTGTAGCCGCCGGTGGTGGCGCTGATGCGGTACTGGCCGGGCACTGACAATTCGTCCTTATCGACAAGCTCCCAGCGGCCCGTCAGGTAATTGCGGGAGGCGAAGCGCGCCACCGATTCGAGCGTGTAGCCATCGAGATTGGCGCGGTCTGAGAGCTTGT
>DASPQQ010000380.1:0-2565 GCA_035624885.1 Bryobacteraceae bacterium
GCACCGGCGTAATCGTGTCGGTCACCTTCAGTGCGATCAGCGTGCCCACAACGGCGAAGAGAATGCCAATCGCCGCGCCGATCCCCTGATTCAGAATCTGCGAGGCATTGCCATCGACCAGCCCCAGAGGCGCGGGCTGCCCGTTTGCAAGCTTCAACGCGCCGTTGATCGCCCTCGTGCCGAAGATGCCGGTGAGCAGGCAGCCTGCCAGCCCCCCGATGCCGTGGACCCCGAAGGCGTCGAGCGAATCATCGTAGAGGAAGCGGTTTTTCACCACGGCGACCATGAAGTAACAGAGGAAGCCGGCGATGAGGCCGATGAGCGCGCCGCTGAGCGGAGCCACGAAACCCGCGCCCTGCGTGACGGTGGCGAGACCGGCGACCGCGCCCGAGATGCCGCCGAGCGCCGAGGATTTGCCGTTGCGGATCTGTTCGGCCAGCATCCAGGCGAGCCCTCCACTGGCGGCGGCGAGATGCGTCGTGACAAAGGCGCTCGATGCCAGAGCCGACGACGCAAGCGCACTGCCCGCGTTGAATCCGAACCATCCGAACCAGAGCAGGCAAGCGCCAATGAAGCTCAGCACCAGACTGTGCGGCTTCATGGCTTCGCGCGGAAAGCCGCTGCGTTTGCCGATATAGAACGCCGTGACCAGCGCGGAGAAACCGGAAGTGATATGGACAACGGTGCCGCCCGCGAAATCGAACACCGGTACCTTGCCGCCGAGGAAGGCATTGAGGAACCCGCCCTTGCCCCAGACCATATGCGCGATGGGGAAGTAGACGAGGAACATCCAGAGCAGCGAGAACAGCATCATGGCCTGGAAACGCACACGCTCGGCGAAGGCGCCGGCGATGAGCGCCGGCGTGATGATGGCGAACATCATCTGGTAGATCATGAACGTGGTGTGCGGGATGGTGGGCGCGTAATCGGCATTCGGCGCGGCGCCAACCCCGTTCAGCAGGGCAAAGCGCAGGTCGCCAAGCACAGGCGTGCCTTCGCCGAAGACCAGACTGTAGCCGCACAGAGCCCACAGCAAAGTCACCATCGCCATCATGGCGAAGCTCTGCATCATGGTCCCGAGGACGTTCTTCTGCCGGACGAGGCCGGAATAAAAGAGGGCGAGGCCGGGGCCGGTCATGAGCAGGACCAGCGCGGCGCTCATCAGCACCCAGGCGTTATCGCCGGCCGAAAGAGCCGTTTTTGCGGCGGAATCCGGACCGGAAGACTGGGCCCACAGACACGCGGGTACCAGCAGCAGTGTGACTGCACGTTTCGACGGGGACAAACGGGGTCTCCTTGATTTGCCGGGCCACAGACAGGGTGACCCGGTTCGCTCGTGTTGCGCGCGAATTGACGATTGTGGCCCAAATCACGCGGTCAGCGCAACCCACCGCGAAACTCCACCCGAACTCCCCCAAATAGACCACCCGCGATTCCACCTGGCTCACACATCACGCAAGGAAAAGCCGACCGAACCCGCCGGCTCTGCCCCTGCCCCAGGTCGCCAGGTATAAAGGAACAGGAGACACCAACGAAGCAGCGTGCCTTGCCATAGCCGGGCGCGTTTCGTCCCAGGAAGGAAATGCCTCAATCCGGCGAGGACACGCGGCGTTCGCCGCGTCTGTCCCTCAAGACAACCCGCCGCCGTTTCGAAGTCAAAGGTGTAGTCCAGGGAGTCGGCTTTCGCCCCTTCGTCTACAACCTCGCGACCGCTCATGGCCTCACCGGAAGTGTCTTCAACCACAGCGCCGGAGTCACGATCGAAGCCGAAGGCGGCTCCGCCGCTCTCGCGCTCTTCGAAGAACAGCTCACCTCGCGCAAGCCACCCCTTGCAGTGATCGATGAACTGACCTCAACCGGCATCCCGCCGCTCAACGACACCGCCTTCGTCATTCTCGAAAGCGAACACGCCGACGCCGCCTCTACGCCCGTCCCGCCCGACATCGCCACCTGCCCCGACTGCCTTCGCGAACTCCTTGACCCCGCCGATCGCCGCTATCTCTACCCATTCCTCAACTGCACCAACTGCGGCCCGCGCTTCACCATCATTCAGGACCTTCCCTACGATCGCCCCGCCACCACCATGTCGAATTTCGCCATGTGTCCCGCCTGCGAAGCCGAGTACCACGATCCCGCGAATCGCCGCTTTCACGCCCAACCCACAGCCTGCCCGGCTTGCGGCCCGCAACTCTCGGACTCCATCGATCACATCAGGCAGCTCTTATCCGAAGGCAAAATCGTAGCCGTCAAAGGGATCGGAGGCTTCCACCTAGTCTGCGACGCCACCAGCGACGCCGCGCTCTCCACCCTCCGCGAACGCAAACACCGCTTCGAGCAGCCCTTCGCCGTCATAGCCCGCGATCTCGCCATCGTCCGCCGGATCGCAGAAGTCTCTGACGAAGAAGCCGCACTCCTTGAATCGCCGCAGCGACCCATCGTCCTCCTGCGCAAACGGGAATCGTCTCTCTCCAGCCTCGTCGCACCCGGCAACGGCTACGTCGGAGTCATGCTCCCCTACGCGCCGCTGCATTACTTACTGCTCGGCGAAACCCCGCTCGTCATGAC
>DASPQQ010000381.1:0-9103 GCA_035624885.1 Bryobacteraceae bacterium
GGTCCGGAAAATCCGGTACAGACAACCTTTTTCGCGCCGTCCCGGCTCTCACGCAGAAGTTTTGTAACGCGAAAAAGGAGTCTGTCCCGGTTTTCCTCAGCGGCTACTCAGGAGCAAAGGCCCTGAGTGCAGTTCTCACACAGTCTCTGAAGCCGCGGGTACATACAACTCACGAGCACACGGCGTTTCTGATTGCCTTCGCTAAAGCCTCTGTGTCTTCCTCGCTCCCCAGCAGCGCGCGGTGCGGCACCCAGAAGGCGTCGCGGACGCGAGCTTCGGCGTTCGGGCAGGGCATCACACGGCAATTGTCCTTCCCGCAGTAAAGCGGATTCTGATAAAGCGTGTGGGGATAGAAGGGCGTGCAGGGGAATCCCGCGGCGGTGAGGTTCTTTTGGAACGCGTTGCGGTCGCCTTCGAGGCGGCCGAGCAGCAGGTAGTTGGTGTGGACCGCAGCGGCTTCCGGCACCTCCTGGAAATGCAGTGTCTTCACATCGGCAAGCGACCGGCGCAGCGCGGTTGCATTGCGCATGCGCAGCGCGTTCTGCTCGGGTAATCGTTCGAGTTGCGCGATCAGCACCGCGCACTGCAGTGCCGTGATGCGATAATTCGATCCCGCCACGTAGTGCAGGAAAAATCCTTCGCCTTTACGCCGTCCGCAATTCTGGATTTCGCGCGCGCGGTCGATGAGGGCTTCATCGTCCGAGAGCAGAATGCCGCCTTCGCCCGCCGTCATCACCTTGCCGTTCTGAAAGCTGAAGGAGCTGATTTTGCCGAAGCTGCCCGCGCGGCGGCCGTTCCATTCGGAGCCGTGCGCGTGAGCGGCGTCTTCGATCAGGGGAATGCCGTGTCCGGTGGCGATGGAGCAGAGTGCGTCCATGTTGGCCATCGGTCCGCCGAAGTGGACGGGGATGATGGCGCGCGTCTTCGGGCCGATGGCTTCACGCACGCGTTCGGGATCGATGTTGTAGCTGTCCGGTTCGATATCGACGAAGACCGGCGTGGCGCGCGCGCGTGAGACCGCCGTGGCCGTCGCGATGAAGGAAATCGCAGGGACGATGACTTCGTCGCCTTCGCCGACTCCCATGGCTTCGAGCGCCATTTCGAGCGTGACGCTGCCGTTGGCGGCGGTCAGTCCGAATTTGCAGTGCTGGAAAGCTGCGAATTCGCGTTCGAAGCGCGCGACGATCGGATGAAACCCGCCCCACTGGTCGCTCGCAAGAACTTCTTCGATGAGTTCGCGCTCACGCGCGCCGGAAACAGGCCATTTGGGGATACCCATGTCTTCACAAACTAGAATAGCTACTGTGAACGTTTTCGATGAGCGGCGCGAAGAACTCGAAAAACACGAGTTCATGATGGGAGTGAACCGCGGGCGCCTCGCCGTCACGCTGGACGTGCTGACGGACGCGCTGGTGCTCGTCGGCCAGCACGGCGTTTACTGCCAGAGCGCGCGCCAGCCGGGCAAGCCGGCGATGGATATTCAGATTATTTCGAAATCGATTACGGATGCGAAGGATCTGATCAGCAGCGTGATGGCGGAGCTGAAACGGGAGAAAGCGTGAGAGCACTGCTCGGGTAGCTGTCTACTGCGTGGTGTTTAATGGAAAGCTAAGGCGCAAGTCAATCTTCCCTGGATTGAGGCCAAATTGGCATGGCGGAAATCAACCTGACACAGGCCGAGGCCGACGCCCTCGTGGCAATGGAAAAACATTGTTTCGAAGATAAGAACTGGCTGTTCCCGCAGCCGGGCGACAGACTGTCGATCGAGCTCGCTTCCCCGGACAAGCGGGAGAACTTCTCGCTTGATATCACTCGAGCGCAGATCAGGCTCACGAAGGCTACCTATCAGAATCGGGCGCGCCAGGCTATTGTTCTCATGTGTCTTGACCTGGACGGTCCACCCCACAGAAACCCCGACGGGGAGGAAGTAGCGTGTCCGCACTTGCATATTTACCGCGAAGGCTTCGGGGACAAGTGGGCTGTGCCCGCACCCGTTAGCCGGTATCCAAGCGTGCAGGACCTCTTTTCCACGCTAGCAGGTTGCTGAAAAACATTGGGACAGACCAAACTGGCACCTTTTTCGCCTCAGAAGTTTGCTGAAAATACGTGATTTGGCATGGCGAAAAAGGCTGCCCAGTTCTGTCTGTCCCGGTTTTTCAGCAACCTGCTAGAGGCGTTCATGGAGCACTGCAACGTGACCAAACCGCCCCAGATTGACAGAGGGCTATTCTCATGAGCGTTGGTCTTGCAGAGATCGAAAAGCTGCTGAGCGAGTACCGCACCTGGCTAAGAGATAAAACGTCCTTGCGAGAGATCAACGGCACTTGGGTGGAGATAACGACGCCTTATCTTGATCGGCATAACGACGCGCTGCAAATCTATGTTCGCCGTGGCGACTCGGGCTTTGTGCTAACGGACGACAGCTATACCATCCACGACTTGGAGGCCTCGGGCTGTAACCTACACACTGACAAGCGCCAGGACCTCCTGAAGATGACGCTGAACGGCTTCGGTGTGAAGCTGAATAACGAAGCATTGGAAGTCCACGCCACAGCGGAAAATTTTCCGGTTCGGAAGCATAGCCTTATTCAGGCGATGCTTGCGGTCAATGATCTCTTTTATCTTGCAAAACCCGTAGTGGAGAGCCTGTTTTTCGAAGACGTGGTGGCGTGGCTGGACATGAACGACATCCGGTACACGCCGCGAGTCAAATTTCCCGGTATTAGCGGGTACGATCAGTTCTTCGACTTCGTGATCCCGAAATCCCGACGGCAGCCAGAAAGAATTCTACAGGCGATCACAACGCCGACACGCGAGAAAGCCCAGTCGTTCATCCACGCCTGGAATGACACTCGACCCACCAGACCCCCCCCGAGTCAAAGGCCTACGCCGTTCTGAATGATGTCGATCAGCCCATCTCGGGTGGCGTGATCGACGGGTTTCGCAACTATCACATTTGGCCCGTACCTTGGAGTAACCGCGCCGAAGTGGTAACCGAACTGGCTGCATAACCGGCGGATTCGGCGCTGCCTGCAACCCTACCCGCGCACAAACGGATTCGATCGCTTCTCCACCCCAATTGACGTCTTCCCGCCATGCCCCGGGATCACGACCGTATGCTCCGGCAACGTGTACAGCTTCCCGCGGATCGATTTCTGGATCTGCGCCATGTCGCCGCCCGGCAAATCGGTCCGGCCGATGCTGCCCTGGAAGAGAGTGTCGCCGGCGATCAGTTTGTTTTCGTGACCCAGATAGAGCGAAATGCTTCCCGGCGTGTGCCCAGGCGTGTGCAAGACACCGGCTTCGACCGATCCCACCCGAATCACGTCCCCTTCATGCGCCGGCTCGTCAATCCCGGGATTGGGCGGCGTTTCGATGCCGAGCCAGCCAGCCTGCACATCGAGATGATCGCTCAGCATTTTGTCGGCCCGATGCATGATGACCGGAGCGCCGGTCAGCGCCCGCAGCTTGTGCGCCCCGCCGATGTGATCGATATGGGCGTGCGTGATCACGATCTTCCTGACCGTGAGGCCGTGCTTCCGGAGGATGTTCAGGATCAGGTCCACGTCGTCGCCGGGATCGACGACGATCGCCTCCCGGGTGGCCTCATCCCCCAGGATGGAGCAGTTGCAACCCAGCAGGCCGACCGGAAGTATTTCGTGAATCATTGCGTCCCCATCCGATCATCGCGCATCATTGCCTGATGGAGATTGGCCTGATGGAGAATGGATGAAGAATGCCCCTCGACATCATCATGCGGTTCCTGCATATCCTTTCAGCCGTGACGCTGATTGGCGGCGCGCTGGCCTGGCGGCTGGGCGCGATTCCTGCGATCGAGCCTCTGGCGGCCGAGACGAAAACGAAGGTCGGCAACGCCATCGCGGCGTCGCTGCGGCCGGCCGTGCTGACAGCCATGGCCCTCCTGCTTGTCTCCGGCCTCTATCAGTACATGATGGTGGCGAACAAGACGACGGCGTGGAACGCGGTGATCGGCGTCAAATTCCTCGGCGTGCTGCACATCTTCGCGGTGGGCTTCCTCGTCACCGGACAAAATAACGAGAAGCGCTCGCGGCAGCTTAACGGCGTCATCATCAGCGGCGTCATCGTGGTTGCTCTCGCGGCGGTGCTGCGTTCCCTCTCGGCTCACTGACCATGACGCCCGGTTTCCAGAGCCTCGAGCACGCGGCCGGACTCATCGATCTCTCCTCACGCGGCCGCATCCGCGTCACCGGCGAAGATCGCGCGCGCCTGCTGCATGCCATGACCACCAACCACATCCAGCAGATGAAGCCGGGCGACGGCGTCTATGCGTTCTTCCTGAATGCCCAGGGCAGAATTCTGGCCGATGTGTACGTGCTCTGTTTCGAAGACCATTTCCTGCTCGATACGGAGCCGGAAACGCGGCAGAAGGTCTTCGAGCACCTCGACCACTACATCATTGCCGACGACGTGACGCTCGAAGACGTCACGGCCGATACCTTCGCACTGGGACTCGAAGGCCCGAAGGCGAGCGAAATCGCGGGGCGCGCGGGCGTGGAACCGCCGCACCATCGCTTCTCGCACGTGCGCTGGGGCGATTACTGCGTGGCCGCCATCGCAGCCACGGGCCCGAGCGGGATTCGCATCTACGGACCGGCCGCGGACAAAGAAGAGGCCATCGCGTTCCTCGAAGGCGCCGGCGCTGTTTCGGCGTCGGCTGAAGACGCGGAAACGGCGCGCATCGAAAATTTCGTGCCGAAATACGGCTGCGACATCACCGAACACACGCTGCCGCAGGAAACGCAGCAGATGCACGCGGTGCATTTTCAGAAGGGCTGCTATCTGGGGCAGGAGATTGTGGAACGCATCCGCTCGCGCGGCCACGTGAATCGCCTGCTGATGGGATTCCGCTACGATGCCGCCGCCGCGCCGGCGCCGGGAACGAAGATGCTGCTCGAAGGCAATCCGGCGGGCGAAGTCACTTCGGCCGTCGCGATCGATGGATCGGTCTTCGGACTGGCTTATGTGCGGGTGCCGGGCGCGAGATCGGGAGCGATGGCCGAAATCGATGGCAACGCGGTGGAGCTGTTCGCGCCGCGAACGTAGCGCTATTGGATCGTGCTGGCGCCCTCGACACCGAACTGTTCAAGGGGCACGTTGCGGTTCACGTGGTTATCGAGGTTGATGACGCAGGTTTCGGGCGCGTCGATCAGCACCGGTGAGTGCGTGGCGCAGATGATGCGGAAGTTGCGCTGATCCACGAGTTCCTTGAGCATCTTCAGGATGCGGCGCTGATTGGAAACCGAGAGCGCCATCTCCGGCTCGTCGAGCAGCAGCGTCGTGCCCTCGTCGAGCGACGGGAAGTTCTGCTGGAACATGGCGAGCATCACCTGGCCGTGGCTTGCGAGCTGGAGAAACTCCACCATCTCGGGCTGATCCTTGAAGATCTCCAGCTGCATGCGCGGATTGTGCTGTTCCGCGTCGAAGAGAAACACCTTGCCCTTTTTCACGTTGCCGCGGTCGAGCTTGTAGACGTAGCCTTCGGCTTTTTCGCCGCGCAGAGCGTAGTGGATGGAGTGCAGCAGCGTCGATTTGCCTGAACCGTTTTCACCAGTGAGCATGATGAGAGGGTGAGAAAGATCCACAATCATCGGCATGTGGAAGTTCAGGTTGCCAAGCACGGGGTGGGCAAGAATCTTGAGAAACATCTGATGGTTTCAGGATAGCAATCCAAGGCGAAGGTACCGGGCATCGCGGAGGCCTGAGACAAGGGCTGGCGGCAGCACGGCGGTGCATAATGGTGCTATGAGCACCGCACGCAAGACAATCCGGCAAAGCGTGACGCTTCCGCCGGGAGTTGCCTCTCAGGTGCGGGCAATCGCGCGCTCACGAAGGCTCAGTGCGAATCGGGTGATGGTCGAGCTGATCGAGAGTGGGATCGAGGCAGAGAAACGGAAGCAGCGCGAATTCTTCGAGCTCGCGGAACGCTTCCGGAATGCGACGGATCCCGAGACGATCCGGACGCTCGGTGACGAGATGGGACGGATGGTTTTCGGCGGCTGACGCCCAGGATCGAACGATGGAGCGGGTTGCCGGAAGGAATCCGCCGCCATCTGATCGATAGCATGCATGAGCGAACAATCGGAATCGAAGATCTGAATAAACTCCGCCTTTGGCTCGAGACAGCGCCGGAAGTACCGGAAGGCCGCTGGTACAAGGACTTCGGAACATTCAAACTCTGCGGCGAAGGCTCGATTCCGCGCACTTTTCTCCGGCGCGGCCAGGCAGCCCGCGGCACAAAGCTTTGAGCCGATCAGGCTGCCAGCAGGCCTGAGCGCTCGAGCAGCGCGTCCGGATCCGGGTCGCGTCCCATGAAGCGGCGATAGAGAACCGCCGGGTCCTCGCTGTTGCCCTTCGAGAGGATGTTTTCGCGGAACGCGGCTCCCACTGTTTCGCTGAAGATGCCTTCGTGGCGGAAACGCGTGAAAGCGTCGGCATCCAGCACTTCGGCCCATTTGTAGGAGTAATATCCGGCGCCGTAGCCAACCGGGCTCGCGAAGAGGTGCGTGAAGCCGGCAAGCATCGCGTAGTTCTCCGGGAACGGTGCGGGCGCGAAAGCCTGCATGACGCGGCGCGCGTACTCAACCACGTCGCCGTCGCGCGCGGGATCGTATTCGCGGTGCAGCTTCAGGTCCACGCAGGCAAAGCCGAGCTGGCGCATCTGCGCGTTGGCGCTTCGGTACGTCCGGGCGCGCACCATCTTCTGCAGAAGTTCGTCGGGAATGGTCGCGCCGGTTTCATACTGGCGCGCCATCAGATCGAGCGCTCCGCGCTCCCAGCACCAGTTCTCCATGATCTGGCTCGGCAGCTCGACGAAATCCCAGGCGACAGCCGTTCCGCCGAGGCTCCTCACTTCCACGCGGCTCAGCACGTGGTGCAGCAGATGGCCGAACTCATGGAAGATGGTTTCGACTTCGCGGTGCGTGAGCAGCGCGGGCTTGTCGCCGATGGGCGGCGTCAGGTTGCCGCAGATGCAGCCGGCGTGGGGCTCAAGGCCTTTGGGCGTTTCGATGCCGGTGATGAAAGCTTCCATCCAGGCGCCGTCCCGCTTGTTCTCGCGCGGGTACCAGTCGGCGTAGAAGCCGCCGAGCAGAAGACCGTCGCGGTCGTGCACTTCGTAGTAGCGGACGTCGGGATGCCACACCGGGACGCCTGCGCGGCGCTGGACCCTGATCCCGTAGAGCCGTTCGACGATCTGGAACATCCCGTCGACGACGCGTTCGGCCGGGAAATAGGGACGGAGCTGTTCTTCGTCGAAATCGTAGAGAGCTTTGCGCTGCTTCTCGGCCCAGTAGCCGAGGTCCCAGGGCTGGAGCTGCTGTCCGGCGAAAGCTTCGAGCGCGGCGTTCTCCTTCACGAAGAAGGACTCGGTCTTGACGCGCAGATCGTCGACGAACTGCATGGCGCGGGCGCCGGAATGGGCCATGCGATCGTAGACCGCGAAATCGGCGAAGTCGGCGAAACCGAGCAGCTTCGCTTTCTCCTTCCGCAGTTCGAGGATGCGGGAGATCAGCGGCCGGTTGTCGCGTCCCGATTCGGTGGCGCGGGTCGAATAGGCGCGGTACATCCGCTCGCGGATTTCGCGGTCATCGAGATAGGTCATCACCGCGATGTAGCTGGGGCTCTGGAGAGTGAAGCGCCAGCCGGGCGTCTTCGCATCCGGGTTCTTCATGGCGAAACTCTGCGCCGCGGCGGCGACGGCGCTGGGCGGCAAACCGGCGAGCTTCGCTTCGCCGGTGATGAGGAGTTCGAAGGCGTTGGTCGAGTCCAGCACGTTTTCTGAAAACTTCGTGGTGATCGTGCTCAGCTCGACGTCCATTTCGGCGAGGCGCTTCTTTCCGGCCGCATCGAGTTCGGCGCCGTGCTGGCGGAACGAATCGAGGGTTTTGGTGAGGAAACGCAGGCGCGTGCCCGTCAGCGCCCTGGCCTCGGGAGTTTCGGCAAAGCGCTTCAACTGACTCCAGAGCCCTTCGTTGAGCGGGATCTTCGAATAGAACTCGCTCGCGAGCGGTTCCACCACGTTCCACGCCGCGCGCAGCTCGGGGTTGGTGGTCACCGATTCGAGGTGCCGGACCACGGCGAGCGCGTAATCGAGCTTCTCGGAGGAAACGTCGAGCGCGGTCATGGTGTTTTCGAACGTGCGCGGCGCGGGATCGGCCGCGAGCTCGTCGACTTTGGCCCGGGCCTCGGCGAGGAGCTGGCGGACGGCGGGCTCGACGTGTTCGGCCTTCACCTGGTCGAACGGGATATGGAACTGGATGGAAAGAAGCGGGTTTTCAGACATCGCCTAACCATAACGATACCAGCGGGAGGGCGCAGTTCCGGCGGCTGGTATCATGAAGGTAAATCCCCTTGAAAGTTGGTTTTGTCAGTCTCGGCTGCCCGAAGAACCTTGTCGACAGCGAGGTGATGATGGGCCACCTGACGGCGCGCGGCCATGAACTGACGCCGCACCCCGATCAGGCCGATGTTCTCGTCGTCAACACCTGCAGCTTCATCGATCCGGCCAAGAAGGAATCGATCGACACGATTCTGGAAATGGCTGAATACAAAAAGGTTGGGCGCGCGAAACGGCTGGTTGTCGCGGGCTGTCTCGTCGAGCGCTACCGCGGCGATATCGAGAAGGACCTGCAGGAAGTCGATGCGCTCGTGGGGACGAACGACCTCGACAGCATCGTGGCCGTCTGCGAAGGGATTGAAAAGCCGGCGGCTGGCGATTCCGGGCTCTATCTCTATCACGATCTGACGCCGCGGGTCTTATCGACGCCGCGGCACTTTGCGTACATGAAGATCGCGGAGGGGTGCGACCATCCCTGCACGTTCTGCGTGATCCCGCAGTATCGCGGGAAGTTCCGCAGCCGGCGGTTCGAATCGGTGATCTCGGAAGCGAGGCGGCTCTTTGCGCAGGGCGTGCGGGAGATCAATCTGATCGGCCAGGACACGACCTGTTACGGCGAAGACCTCGGGCTGAAGGATGGTCTCGCCGAGCTGCTGGGACGGCTGGCGCGGATCGAAACGCCGCAGCCGAAGTGGGTGCGGTTCCTCTATGCGTATCCGAACAGGG
>DASPQQ010000382.1:0-6459 GCA_035624885.1 Bryobacteraceae bacterium
GGCTGCTCCTGGGAAGGAGAAAGTGGCGCCGCATGAAAAGATCGGAAGCAAAAGCAGGCGACCGCTCGAAACAGTGACCCCACTCGCCCTGAAGCTGCAACAGGCGCCGATTCAGAAGTACACGAAGGGCGACGAAACCAGCCTCGTGAAGGAGATTGTCGCCTTGCAGGGGACAACCCTGGTCTGCTGGCAGCACGAAGCCATTCCAGACATTGCAAACCTCATCGTGGGATCTATGTCTGGAATACCAGATCAGTGGCCGGGAGACCGCTTCGATGTCGTCTGGCGTTTCACCCGCGCAAACCCGGGGAAAGGGTGGGTTTTCGATCAGGTCTGCCAATGCCTGCTGGCCGGTGATCGAAAGCAGCCAATCGGGTAAGCATTGCACAACGTAATGTTCGCGCCTTGCTCTCTCGTGCCCCGTGGATTTGGGGATGGCTCAGGCTTTCTCACTTTGCCCTGACCTCGAGAAACCGCAGCAGCGCCTCCTGTGCCGCGGCCGCCGCTTCCTTCACCCGCCACGAGGCCCGGTCCCGATTGCCCGCGCGATTGCTGATCCCCCGCACCTCGCCGCAGGGAATGCCGTAGAGCCTCGCAACATGAGCGATCGCCGCGCCTTCCATGTTCTCGACGCAACCGCCGGTTCTTTTCGCCATGGACTCCGCCGCCGCATCTTCACCGGTGCACGTATTCACCGTCACGAACGGAACCGCACCCGAAGGCGGAACGATGCCGAGCGGAAGCGTGTTGTAGACAGGCTCGGCTCCGGCAATCAGCGGGAATCCCATGGCCCCCATGTCGAGGAACCCGTCCGGCGTCAGAACACCGAGATCGCCATAGCACTCGCTCGACGCCCACACCGCGGTCCCGACTGCCAGATTCGCCTCCGCATAAGCGCCGCCAATCCCGCAGACGATCACCTGCTTTGCGCCTTCCCGCTCCAGAAAGCGCGTCAGCGCGCACGCTGCATTCACCGCGCCCACGCCGGTGCAGAGAACCCGCACGTGGGGCCGGAGCAGCGCTCCCTCCATTTCAGTCGCAACACAAACAATAAGATCGGCGGCCACGAAAATCAGTGTATTCTCCAGCACCTCCCGGATCGGCTCTGCCGCACTACACTGGCTTTGGGAACGAACCGTGGATCACACCCAATCGGACGCCCTCGTCTTCCTTGGTGCGACCGGCGATCTCGCATACAAGAAGATCTTCCCCGCGCTGCAGTCGATGGTGAAGCGAGGCGCCCTGACCGTGCCTGTCATCGGCGTCGCCAGAGCGGGATGGAACCTCGAGCAGTTCCGCGCCCGCGCGAAAGACAGCCTCGCCACGCACGGTGGCGTCGATCCTGCGGCCTTCGAAACGCTCTGCCGCCTGCTTCGCTATGTCGATGGCGACTACGCGGATCCCGCGACGTTCCAGCAGGTCCGGAAAGAACTCGGAGACAGCCGGCATCCCCTCCACTACCTCGCGATTCCGCCCCGGCTTTTTGATCTCGTCGTGAGACAACTCGAAGATTCCGGCTGCGCGGAAGGCGCCAGAGTCGTCATCGAAAAACCTTTCGGCAGAAGCCGGGAGACCGCAAGGCAGCTCGACGCCATCCTCCACTCCGCATTCGATGAGGATCATATCTTCCGCATCGACCACTACCTTGGCAAAGCAGCCGTGCAGGATCTGCTCGTCTTCCGCTTCTCCAATCTCCTCTTCGAGCCCATCTGGAACCGCAATTATGTGGACAGCGTGCAGATCACCATGGCGGAGAATTTCGGCGTGGCGGGCCGCGGAGCCTTTTACGAGGAAGCCGGCGCCATCCGTGACGTGGTCCAGAACCATCTGCTGCAGGTGCTGGTCAATCTCGCCATGGAGCCGCCTCCCGGCACCGGCGAACCGGAGGTCGTGCGGGATGAGAAGGTGAAGGTTCTGAAAGCCATCCGCCCGCCGGGCGTGAACGACGTGGTGCGCGGCCAGTTCCGCGGTTACCGCAGCGAACCGGGCGTCGATCCCGCCTCGAAGGTGGAGACCTTTGCGGCGCTGCGTCTCTCCATCAATTCCTGGCGCTGGCACGGAGTTCCTTTCTATATCCGCACCGGCAAGAATCTCCCGGTCAGCTGCACCGAAGTCATGATGAAGTTCCGCAGGGTTCCCGCGATATACGAAGAGCGCAGGCCTCCGGCCAACTACTATCGCCTGCGCCTCAGCCCGGAAGTCAGCATTGCCATGGGCGCCGTCGTCCGCGCTCCACTCGAACTGATGGTGTCGCATCAGCCCATAGCTGAAGAACTGCAGCCCTACGAGGTTCTGCTCGGCGACGCCATGCGCGGCGACACCTTCCGCTTCGCCTGCGGCGATTACGTCGACGAAGCCTGGCGCATCGTCGATCCGATCCTCGCGGCGGATACACCGGTCTTTGAATACGATCCGGGCACCTGGGGACCATCCGAAGCCGCCCGGCTCACCGGCGCGGCCGCCTGGCACAACCCCAGCGCCGCCTGATCAGACGCGGGCGAAATCGATGTAACCGTGCTGCTCGTCGGTCGCCACCAGTTCCACGCGGATCTGATCGCCCACGTCGACTCCATGGGACCCATGAACCAGCATCCCTTCCACCGGCGGATCGGGCACCCGTACAAACACGCCGGATGGCGTCACGCCGGTCACGATCGCGCGGAACGATTGCCCGATGCGGCTGTGCATCGCGACGGCGGCAATGCGCTTGCCCATAACCCGTTCCACCTTGCGCGCCGCGTCTTCTCGGATCGTGCAGTTGCGCGCGATGGTTTCCAGTTCGTCTTCTGAATAAGGCGCCGGTCCTTTTCCGAGCATCGCCTTGATATGCCGCTCGGTGACGAGATCGGCAAAGCGGCGATTGGGCGCCGTCGAGTGCGTGTAGTCGGACGCCGCCAGACCGAAGTGGCCAGGCTCCCGGTCTCCCGGCCGGCAAACGGCATATTCGCCCGGACCCATCAGCTTCAGGACGGCCAGCGAGAGATCCGCATAATGAACCGGATCCGCCGCGCGGCGCGTCCCGAGGAAAGCGTTCAGAGCGCCGGAATCCGGATTCGCCGGAAGCACCGTCCCGAACTGCGCAGCCAGTTGCACGATTCGCGGCCATCGCTCGGGCGACTTCACCACGCGGCGCAGCGCGCACACGCCGTTCTCTCTGAGCGTCCGCGCAATGGTCTCATTGGCTGCGACCATGAAGTCTTCAATCAGGTCGCTGGCGCGCGTTTTCACGGCAGGTTTGACATCGTGAATATGCCCGTCGCTCATCTCGACGGCCGCTTCCACTCTGTCGAAGTTGAGCGCGCCCAGCCGGTGCCGCTGTTCGCGCAGCGCGCAGGCGGCCTCATCCTGCAGCTGGAGCTGCGCGGCCAGTTCGGGCGAAGCCGCAACCTTTCGGGGCGCGGGCGCTCTGCCTTCGAGCCAGTGCCCGATGCCGTTGTAAGTCAGTTGGGCTTTGTTGCGCACCAGAGCCCGGTACACCGCGCTCTCGCCGCCGATCAGTCCATCGGCCGAGACGACGAACTCAACCACTGCAGCCAGCCGGTCCGCGTTCTCGGCAAGCGACGTCAGATCGTTCGACAGCGCTTCGGGCAGCATCGGGAAGTTGCGAACCGCGGTATACACCGTCGTGGCTTCGCGCCCCGCATGCCGGTCAATCGGCGTCCCCTCCTCGACGCGGGCATCGACGTCCGCGATGCCGATCAGCACCCGGATGCCGCCCTGCACCCGCTCGGCATATTCGATCTGATCCAGATCGCGCGAAGTATCGTTATCGATAGACGACCAGAGCAGGTGCCGCAGATCCTTCACCTCGCGCGCCGGAGCACGGCTCTGGCCCGTCCGCATCTCCGCCATCTGCTGATCCGTGCCGGGCGGAAATTCGGGATCGAATCCCTCGCGAATCATCTCATCCCGTGCGGCGGCAGCAAGGTCGATGGCAGGTTTCGGCACGTCTCCGCAGCCTATCACGGGGGTATACACTTTCCCTGAGTGCTGGTGATATCTCTCCTTGCTGCTCTGGGCCTGTATCAGAACACGGGCAAGGCCAGGCCGCGGACTCCCGGAGGCAAAGCGGAATACGAACGCATCTGCGGCGTGTGCCACGAACTCGGCATGGGTACGGCGAATCACCGCACCCGCGAGCAGTGGGCTGCCGTGGTGGATGACATGGCCGCCATGGGCGCCGCGGGCACGAAATCCGAGCTCGCACGGATCGTCGACTATCTCAGCGCAAATTTCGGCACGAAATAATTCGATTTTCCACTAGAGGATTTTCCCGGGTCCGCCGATATATAAGCGCATGGACTCACTCGTTATCCCCTGGGTACTCTCAGGCGTCAGCGTTGCCTTCCTCATCGGTTGTGTCGAGTACAACCGCCGCACCGGATTCAAAAAAATCCGCGCCATGGAATCGCCGCTCGACGACGCGCTGCTGTGGATCGACACGACTCGCGCCTCGCTGTCGTCGATCCCGGCCAGCAAGCTGCGGGATATCGCGATGGCCGAGGCTTCGACGCAGCAGCTCATCCGCCTCTACGCCGCCTATCATCCGGCTGAGCCCGCCAAAGTCACCGATCCCGCGGCTCCGGCCGAAGTCCCGGCGGATGTGGTCGGCGAATACGCGCTCACGACGACGCGCTGATGGCGCGGGGCCGGAACGGCAAGGCCTCGTGAAAACCGTTTAATCCCGAAACACGCGACTCCGCCCCCGCGCGTGTGTTCTCTCTTCTGTGGGGCTCCGCGTCCGTCTCACGCTCGCCGTCTCTCTGCTTGTCACTGCCGCCAGCGCGCAGCAGTTCACCCTTCAGGAAATCGGCGTCGTGCGGATGCTGAATCAGTTCCGCCGCGATCCCGCCGCCTGGATCCGGAATCTCGGGTGGGAACGCAGCCTCTATCGCGGCAATCTGCTCGTTCCTCCCGGACACGCTGCGATTCAAACCCGGGAAGGCGTCAGGGCCGTCGACGAAGCAATCGCAGTCCTGCGCCAGACCCGTGGGCCAATCGGCATTCCTCTCGAGCTTTCGCATGGCCTCTCGCAATCGGCCGCCGCGCACGTGCGCGACACCGGGCGCCGCGGCATGGTCGGGCACGAAAGCTCGAACGGCGGCGATTTCGCCGGCCGCATCGTACACTTCGGAAACTGGACCGGCAGCGTGGGCGAAGCCATCACCTATGGAGACGCGGACCCCACGGGCGTCATCTCGCAGATGCTCATCGATGATGGCGTGCCCGACCGCGGGCATCGCGGCACCCTGCTCGATCCCCGGTGGCGCTACATCGGCGTTTCCTGCGGAGCGCATGCCGTTTATCGCGGCATGTGCGTGCTGGATTTCGCGGTTGGCTTCGAAGAGCGCACGGCCCGGCGCTGAGCAGCGGCCCGGCGCGGGAGTCTCAGAACGCGAAGCGCAGCGCGAACTGAATCTGCCGCGGCGTTTTGGCCGAAAAGATCTTGCCGAACGTGAGCGGCTGATCCGCGAACGCGTCGGGCTGGTTGAAATTGGTGCGATTGAGCGAATTGAACGCCTGCGCTTCAGCCATCATGTGCAGCCGCTCGCGCAGCGCGAAGGTGCGGCGCAGCGATAAATCGGCGGTGAAAAGCGCCGGCCCGCGCAGGATATTGCGCCCCGCATTCCCCCACGTGTACTGCGGGGGCACGGCGAACGCATTCACGTTGAACCATTCCTGCGCAGTCGGGTTGGCGAGGTATGGATTGCCGACCACGTTCGGGCGGTCGATCCCGAAATTGCCGCCCGTATTGCCGGTGTTGCTGTTATCGGTCGAAAGCTCGGGCGTGAACGGCTGGCCGCTCTCGGCTGTAATGATGCCGCTCAGCTCAAAGCCGCGAGCCCATCGGATTGAACCCGGCACGGCCCAGACCAGAGCCACGCTCGCAAGGTTCGGGACATCGAAGCTTGAAAGCGCGCGCTCCAGCCGGTAGTTGTGGCTGTCCTGCGGGAAGTTCTGGTCGGAGGATGTCGGCAGGAACGCCGAAGTATCGTCGATCGATTTCGAGCGCGTGTACGCGGCGAGCATGGTCAGCCCGCTCGCCAGACGGCGCTTGAGCGAAGCCTGCAGCGACTGGTATTCCGAATTGCCGCCGCTCTCCGTCATCAGGATGTTGCTGTATGCGGGATACGGCTCACGCGACGTCAGCGGAAGGGGACTGGGCGAGACCGGTTGATTCACGTCGAGCGAGCGCGGCAGATCGGTCCCCTTGGAGCCCGCGTAAGCGAGCGTGAAAACACCCACCCGCTCCACCTCGCGTTCCACTGTAAAATTCCACTGCTGCACGTAAGCGGGCTTGAAGTCCGGACTCAGAATACTCAGCGCGGCCGGCGGCACATACCCGTTCGAGGTCGCGAACGGATTGGCCAGCGTAATCAGCGAGGTCGCCGTCGGGAAGTAAACCGAAATGGTGAAGAACGGAGGATTGTAGTAAAGCGACGAATTCACCACAAACAT
>DASPQQ010000383.1:0-2930 GCA_035624885.1 Bryobacteraceae bacterium
GTTGGAGGTATAGGTAACCTTTAGTTGCGCCAGTGTCCTCTTCAGATCCTGCAGGCTCTGTACCGAGGATTGAACGGTCGCATCCTCCAGAATCGCCGGCAGCGAATCGACCGGGCTTCCCGACGCGACCTCCCAGGCGGACTGTTTCGCCACGCGGTCGGACTGAGCGGCGGACAACTCCCGCTGCAGATCCTGCAGCTTCGCCTGATCCACATTGCTCTTTTCGTCGGTGACGACAAGGCCATGCGCCACCACGTAACCCTGCAGTTCGTCCTGCGCTTTTTCGAGGCGCACCCGCAGATCGCGCAGCTGATCCGTCAGCCAGGCGCCCGTGTCTTCGGTGCTCTTGTAGCGCGTCTCGCGGTTCATTTCGATGTACTCTTCGGCGAGCGTGTTCAGGAAATCGGCTGCCACTTCTCCGCTGGTCGAATCACAGGTGAGATCGACGATGCGGGTCAGAGGGGACGAATGCACCCGGACACCGCCGGCCGCGCTGCCGAGCGCTTCCTTCCAGAGCTCCTCGTTCGAAGGTGGCTTGATGCCCAGAGCCTGCCGCCATGCCGAGAGCCGGTCCGGCAGCGGAAGAGAAGCGGGGTGCGGCTTCGCCTGCATCTTGTCGACGGCGCGCCGGATGAGGGAACCGCTCTGAATGATCCGGACCTGCGTCTGGATGTCGGTATCGGAACCCATGCTCGCGCTGTCGCTGGTCGGCGTCAGCTCCTTCATGTTCAGGAAGTTGTCGTTCATCGCCTGGATTTCGATGGTGGCGTGAGCCTGATAAATGCGCGGCTCGGAAAGCGTGTTGCAGAAACCCCAGATGCCGCCCAGAATCACGGCGATGATCACGGCGGTCTGGTGCCTGCGCACCATGTGCCAGTACTCGAGCACGCCGCTGTAATCGCGCTTGCCTCCCCACGACGAGCCTGGCGAACCCACCGATGCGCGCGGCCCTCCCGCCCCCGGCGCCGTGGGCATCACAAAGCCCGCCGGGCTGGCTTTTCGGATCGGTTCCAGATCTTGCATTGCCATATTCAGTTCAAAGCGCGCTTTCTTCAGAGAGCCCCGGAGAGAATGCCACCCGAGACGATGACCGTACCCAGCTGAATGGCAGTGTCGAGAGCTCTTTGCGCTGCCTTCTTGGTGTTGCTCGAAGGAACGACGAGAATATCGCCCGCCATGAGCTGCATATCGTTCGCCTGCCCGGACATGATTTTCGCGATGTTCACCGGGACGTTTTCCCGCACCGAATTGCCCGGCACAATGCGCAGAATGCGCGCCTTCTTTGTGTCCGCCGTCTTCATGACTCCGCCGGTTGCCGAGAGCGCTTCGAGAATCGACATCGTCGGACGGTCGGTCAGCGTCAGCGGTCCGGACCTGGTCACATCGCCGGCGACGTAGATCAGATCCGCCCGGGGAACCGAAATGATGTCGTTCGGCATGATCACGATGTCCTTGTCGGGAATCTGCCCGGCCATCAGCGGCTTCAGTTCGAGCTGCGCCACGCTGAACTTCCCGGTCGCGTCGTCCTGCGCGCCGGGAAGCGGAATCTGCCCGTACTGAAGCTGCCGCGTGATCTTCACCGTCGGGCCGGCGCCAGGGCGAATGCCTCCGGCGAGAGCCAGCATTTCGATGAGCGTCTTCTGACCCTGCAACTGATGCACGCCCGGGGTCGTGACTTCGCCGAACACCGATACCGGCTGGCTCTGGAACTCGGTCACGCTCACCGCGGCATCCGGCTGCTGCAGATAGACGGCCAGCCGGTTGTTGATTTCCTTCTCGAGTTGCGCGGACGTCAGCCCGGCGGCCTGCACGCGGCCGATCATGGGCGCATTCAGGATTCCGCCGGGATCGATGCGGAACTGCTTTTCGCTCAGCTCCGCTTCGTTCGAAACACGGATCAGAATCTGATCGCCCGCTCCGATCCGGTAGTCGCCGGATGCCGCGGGCGAAGCTTCAGCCGCGGGCGCGGCGGGCGCGGGCGCCGGGGCGGGTTCCTGGCCGAAACTCACCAGCGCGGGCGTCACCATCAGCAGACTCAATGTCAGGATTCGCTTCAGGCCCATGTCCGTCTTCTCCTTCCCGGATGTTGGTCGATTTTTCATCGCGTGGCCGCCAGTCGCGGGCGCACCGGCGCGAGCGCCGCGGGACGTTCGAAGCGGACGTTCTGCGGTCCCGGCTCGCGCAGCGGCCGGACCGAACGCCGGTCCACCGCGACGGCGACGGAACGCTGCAGCAGCGAGATGGAAAGAATCAGCTGGTCGGTTCCCTTGGTTGAGATCAGAATGCCTTCGAGCGACCGCAACGGCCCTTCTTCAATCGAAACGCGCTGCCCGGTTTTGAGGAACGGCCACAACTGCAGGTGAACGCCGGCCTCGACCGCGGTGATCAGAGCGTTGATCTCGTCGTTGTCGACCGGCTCCGGAGTGTTGCCCACGCTCACGATCTGCACCAGACCGGGAGTGGTAATCACCGGCATGCGGTTCAGAGGATCGAGACGGCAGAAGACGTAGCCCGGAATCAGCGGAAGCTCGACTTCCTGGATGCGGTCGGACCAGCGGCGCCGGGACCGGTGCATGGGCAGGAACGTCTCGTAGCCCTTCGAGGTCAGGATTCCGGCAACCGACTTTTCATGCCTCGAACGAACCCACAGGGCGTACCAGGGAAACATCTCACATCCTCTTCGTCAGCCGCATTTTGAGCAAGCTACCGCTTTTCGAGTCCCAGGCTGGAAACCCGAATTTCACGCAAAACCTTTGATTTAACGACCTTTTGATTATCCCGAAGCCCCGCAACGGGTGTCAATAATACCCCCTGGCGGCACGGTACTACGCTTGTATTTGGAACCCTTTCGGGAGGGCAGGTTGCGAAGCTGTACGAGGCGGCTACCATACGGCTGCTTCCGAACCCCGGGCAACCCTCCGGCCGGCCGC
>DASPQQ010000384.1:0-3238 GCA_035624885.1 Bryobacteraceae bacterium
GGCCCAATGAACGCCATCGAGATCGTCCGGGCCTTCGATCCCGGTCCGGACGGAGCAGCCGCCAAGAGCCGCGATCTCGTTCTCGATCTCCTCCACCATTCGCCCAGTCCCTTCTCGCGCTACCAGTACGAGCCCGGCCACATCACCTGCACCGCGCTCGTCCGCCATCCCTCGAACAGCTCGGTCCTCGTCATGCATCACCATCGCCTGCACCGCTGGCTTCTGCCCGGCGGCCACGTCGAACCCGATGATCCCTCTCTCCCCGCCGTCGCCGCGCGTGAAGCTCTCGAAGAAACTTTCGTCCGCATCGATCCCGCCGTTTTTCCATTCCTCGCCGGCATCGACGTCCACGGCATCCCGCCGAAGAAAAAGGAGCCGTTCCACCTCCACCACGATCTGATCTGGTGCTTCCGCGCCCTCACCGACGAAATCGCCATCTCCGACGAAGCCCCCCAGGTCTTCTGGGCCGAGGAATCCGACTGGGAGCGCCTCGCCATCGCCGCGAGTATCCGGCAAAGTATCCTCAGAAGTCGGGCGCAATCGTGAAATATTTCCTCGGCGTGGATGGCGGCCAGTCCACCACCACCGCCGTCATCGGCGATGAAAACGGCAAAACCATCGGCTGGGCCACGGCCGGCCCCTGCAACCACGTGGCGGCCGATGAAGCGCGCGCCAAATTCCTCCGCGTCATGCGCGAATGCATCTCGCAGGCCGCCGCGCGCGCCGGCCTCGAACCCGTCGGCGATCGCTGGCCCTTCAGAGCCGCCTGTCTCGGCATGAGCGGAGGCACCGCCGACAAATCGGCGCTGCTGCGCGAACTCCTCATCTCCGATCACATCCTCATCACCGACGATCCCGATATCGCGCTCGCCGGGGCTCTTTCGGGCGAACCCGGCATCGTCGTCATCAGCGGCACCGGCTCCATCGCCTTCGGCCGCAACGCCCGCGGCGAAACCGCGCGCGTCGGCGGCTGGGGCTACATCTACGGCGATGAAGGCAGCGGCTTCGACATCGCCCGCGAAGGCCTCCGCGCCGTGATGCGCGAATACGAAAACTGGGGCGGCCACACCACGCTCACCCCCGCCTACCTCAACGCCACCGGCGCCGCCGACCCTTTCGAACTTCTGCATCTCTTCTACACCCCCGAATGGCCGCGCGCCCGCGTTGCCCAGCTCGCAAAGCTCGTCGACCGCGCCGCCGAAGAAGGCGATCCCGTCGCCCTCGGCATTCTCCATCAGGCCGCCCGGCAGCTCGCCATGCAGGCGCAATCGGTGCGCCGCCGGCTCTTCGCCGACGGCGAGCCCGCGCGCAGCTCCTGGGCCGGAGGCGTCTTCGAAAGCCCGATTCTCCTCGATCGTTTCCGCGAGCTCCTGTCGCTCGAAGGCGAATGCGCGCCGCCCCGCCACGGCCCGGCCATCGGCGCCCTTCTTCTCGCCTACCGCGCGGCCGGAATGAGTGTTTCGCTATACTCACCGGCATGAGCGGGGAGCTGCTGACTTCCATTGGCCAGATCGCCATCAATGTCAGCGATCTGCAACGCGCCACGGAGTTCTATCGCGAAAAACTCGGCCTGCCGTTTCTCTTCACCACCGGTAACCTCGCCTTCTTTATGTGTGGTTCCGTCCGGCTCATGCTCGATCAGATCGAACCGCACCACGCGTCTGTTCTCTATTACGAGGTGGAAAACATCCAGGCCGCCGCGGACCGGCTGAAAGAGCGCGGCGTCAGATTCGAAGATGAACCGCACAGGATCGCCCGCCTGCCCGATCACGAACTCTGGATGACCTTCTTCCGCGATTCGGAAAACAACCTCATGGCACTTATGTCGGAAGTGAGATAGCAAATGTCAAAACTTTCCATCAAGGATCTTTCTCTTTCGGGGAAGCGCGTCTTCATCCGCGTCGATTTCAACGTCCCGCTTGCCAGCGCGGGCACCGAAATCACCAGCGACAAACGCATCCGCGCCTCCCTGCCCACGATTCAGTACGCGCTCGATCAGGGCGCCGGCCTCGTTCTCGCCTCCCATCTCGGCCGTCCCAAAGGCAAACCGAATCCCGAGATGAGCATGAAGCCGGTTGCGGCGAAACTTCAGGAACTCCTCGGCAAGCCCGTCAAACTCGCGCCCGATTGCATCGGCCCCGCCGTCGAAGCCATGCTGCCGAAACCGGGTGAAGTGCTGCTGCTGGAAAATCTCCGCTTCCACCCCGAAGAAGAGGCCAACGATCCCGGCTTCTCGCAGCAACTCGCCAGACTCTGCGATGTTTACGTCAATGACGCATTCGGCTCCGCCCATCGTGCTCACGCTTCCACCGTCGGCATGATCCGGTTCGTCCCTCAGGCCGCCGCCGGTCTTCTCATGGATCAGGAGCTCAAATACCTGACCATGGTCACGAAGCATCCCGAGCGCCCCTGCGTCGCGCTGCTCGGCGGCGCCAAAGTCTCGGACAAAATCGAAGTCATCGAAAACCTCTGCAAAATCGTCGACAAAGTCCTGCTCGGCGGAGCCATGGCCTACACGTTCCTCAAATCGCAGGGCAAACCCGTCGGCAAATCCCTGGTTGAAGACGACAAACTCGATCTCGCCAGGAAACTGCTCGAAAGCTACGGCGACAAACTCGAACTGCCCATCGATCACGTCGTCGCCGCCGAACTGAAAGCCGGCGCAGCCCACCAAACCGTTTCCGACGTTCCGGACAACATGATGGGCCTCGACATCGGTGAGAAAACCATCGGCCACTATTCGCTCATCATCCGCAGCGCCAAAACGATCATCTGGAACGGCCCCATGGGCGTCTTCGAAATGCCGCCCTTCGACCGCGGCACCATGGCCCTCGCTCACGCCGTGGCCGAATCCGGCGCGGTCTCCGTCGTCGGCGGAGGCGATTCCGAGAAAGCCATCAAAACCGCCGGCCTCACCAGCAAAATCACCCACGTCTCAACCGGCGGCGGCGCGTCGCTCGAATTCCTCTCCGGCATCGAACTGCCGGGTGTTGCAGCGTTGACCGAAAAAAGCCAGTGAAGCGTCTCGGCGAAAACACAACCGGAACAGAGGACGCGCGGCCTCAGAAACTGTGTGAGAACTGCACTCAGGGCCTTTGCTCGTAAGTAGCCACTGAGGAAAACCGGGACAGACTCCTTTTTCGCGTTACAAAACTTCTGCGTGAGAGCCAGGACGGCGCGAAAAAGGCTGTCTGTACCGGATTTTCCGGACCACGCTCGCAGCCGAATACCCGTGAAC
>DASPQQ010000385.1:0-13890 GCA_035624885.1 Bryobacteraceae bacterium
CGTGGCACCAGGTCCAGGCGATTGCCCTGCAGCGCTTCGGCACCATCGCGCTCTGGGACCCGTTCGTTTACTTCGGCCAGTCCCTGATCGGCCAGCTGCAGCCCGCCGTCGCCAGCCCGTTCAGCTGGCTGCTGATGGCCGCGCCGCTTTCGCGCTCGGGCCACTTCGACCAGCAGGTGCTCAATCTCTGGGTGGTGCTGATTCACTACTGCGGCTCGCTGTTTGCCTGGTTTTTCCTGCGCAGCCTCAAACTGAGCCGGACCGCCGCGGTGCTGGGAGGTCTGTTCTATGGAATCGCCGGCTATGTCGGGACCACCACCTGGCCGCAGATCGTGTCCGGCGCCATCTGGACGCCGCTGGTCTTTCTGTTCCTGCTTCGATCCCTGCGCGGAGAGCGGCCGTACTCGAGCGCGGCGTCTGCCGGATTCTTCCTTGGAATGTCGTGGCTGAGCGGGCACCATGTGCCACCCACTTTCCTGAGTCTCGCCGCCATCGGCCTGCTGATCTTCGTGCTGCTGACGCGGTGGGGCCAATGGCGCGAAGTCGCGAGCCGCTCGGCTGTCTTCCTTGCCGTGACGGTGCTGGTTTCTCTGGTTCAGACGCTTCCGACCGCGGAGTACGCCCGGCGGGCGGTCCGCTGGATCTCGACCGGACCCGTCGCCTGGAACCAGCAGATTGCCTTTCCCGAACTGGAGCTGGGCAGCCTGAAACCATGGGATCTGGGTCACCTGATCCTGCCGGGCGGAGGGAAGAACGCCGATCCGATCGTGGGGATTGTGGCGGCGAGTCTGGTGGTTCTGGCGCTGATGGCCCTCTTGCGGCGCTTCGAAGTTCGTTTGTTCGCGGCTCTCGGGGCCATCTCGTTGCTGCTCGCGCTGGCGAAAAACGACGTGCTCTACGGTCCGCTCTATTTCTTTGTCCCGATGGTGGAAAAGGCCCGCGAGCCGGCCGGCTGGCTGCACGTCACGCACTTCTCGGTGACCGTCCTCGTCGCCTTCGGGCTGGATGCGGCGCTCGATCGTCTGAACGTTCGTCTGCTCGCCCGCGTGGTTCGCTGGACGGTGATCTTCGCCCTGGGGGTGTTCGCGATCTGGCTGATTCTCGAATCCCTGAAGCCGGCGGTGAATTCAAATCTGGAGGGCGACGACCGTCTTTTCATAGTCGGCCTCATCGCGGCGCTCCTGGCCGGCCTGTATACCGCATGGAGCCGGGAGTTCATCGGCCACCGCGGTCTCATTGGAGGCCTCGCCGTGCTCCTGATGATCGAACTGGGTAACAGCGCCGGCTATTACAGCTTTGCGCACCGGAGCGAGCCGGACCGGTGGGCATCGGTCAGGGCTCTTTCCGATGGCGACGAGATCGCGGCTTTTCTGCGCAAGGAGCCGCAGCCGCTGCGGGCGTCGGTGAGCCGCACGGATCTGCCGGTCAATTTCGGAGACCAGTATGGGATCGACACCGTCGAAGCCTATCTGGCCGGCATCTCCACCGAAGTCACTCAACTCGCCTGGTCAACCCACAGGATCGCTTCGATGATGGGAGTCGGCTACATCGTCGCTCGCCAGGCGCCGGCCGGTGCGCAGGAGGTTTTCGCGGCGTCGAACGGCATCAAGGTGTTTCGCAACCCGGACGCCTTTCCCCGCGCGTGGACTGTGCATCGCGTCATGGAGGCCGACGAGCCCAGAGCCGTCGACGCCGTCAACCGCACCGCGGAAGACTTTCGAACCGCGGCCTACGTCTCCGGCGCCGCTCCGGCGCTTGAAACCTGTCCCGAAGCCGATCGCGTCGCGTCCGTCCGGGAAGGTATTCAATCCGTCGAGATCGGCGTGACGATGGCTTGCCGGGGGCTGCTTGTGCTTTCCGACAGCTGGTATCCCGGCTGGGCGGCGACTATCGACGGCGCGAGCGCGAGCATCCTGAAGGTCAATGGCGTGATCCGCGGGGTCGTCGTCGACAAAGGAACCCATCAGGTGCGTTTCGTCTACCGGCCGGTGTCCGTGATGGCCGGTCTCGGCGGAACGCTGGCCGGGACGGCCATCGTCCTTTTCCTCTGGCGGCGCAGGGAACCGGCAGGGACCCCGCTTGTAAGCAGCGACCTTACAAAGACTTAACGCTGTCAACTGGCTAAAATCTTCTGTTTCTGTCAACATAGAAGATTCGACCCGAATGTTCCGCTTCGAGACGGCGGGCGAGTCCCACGGCGAGTGTCTGGTCGCCACCATCACGGGACTCCCGGCCGGAATACCCATATCGCAGGATGCGATCAATCATGAATTGTGGCGCCGCCAGCAGGGCTATGGCCGCGGCGGCCGCATGAAGATTGAGACCGACACCGTATCCATTGTTTCCGGCGTCCGCCACGGCAAGACGATCGGTTCTCCCATCGCCATCATCATTGCGAACAAGGACTGGAAGAACTGGACCGAGTCCATGCCGGTCGAAGAGGGCGACCCGGCGAAACACAAACCGGTGCAGCGGCCGCGGCCCGGCCACGCCGACCTCACCGGCTCCATCAAGTACAACCTGCCGGACGCGCGCTACATCCTCGAGCGCTCGAGCGCGCGCGAAACGACGGCTCGCGTTGCCGTGGGCGCGCTGGTCAAGCAGTATCTCCGCCACTTCGGCATTGAGGTTCTGAGCCACGTGGTCGGCGTCGGGCCGGTGCGCGTGGAGCGCACGATCCCGTGGGAGGACATCGTCGAGCTGAGCAGGAAGCAGGAAGTGGTGCTCGGCTGCGCCGATGCCGAAGTCGAGAAGGAAATGAAGGCGGTGGTCGACGAGGTCTACAGGACCGGGGACACCGTCGGCGGCATCTTTGAGGTAGCCGTCAACGGACTGCCGCCGGGCCTCGGTTCGCACATCACCTGGGATTCGCGTCTCGACGGGCGCCTCGCGCAGGCCATCGTCTCGATTCAGGCGGTGAAGGGCGTGGAAGTCGGCTGGGCCGAATACGGCGCCACGCACTTCGGCTCAAAGGTCCAGGACCCGATCTTCTACAACAAGGAAAATCGCCGCTTCTATCGCGAAACCAATTTCGCCGGAGGCCTCGAAGGCGGCATGACCACCGGCGAGGAACTGCGTGTCCGCGGGTTCCTCAAGCCGATTTCGACGCTGCGGCGTCCGCTGATGTCCGTCGATCTGCCCACGCGCGAACCGGCGAAGGCAGGATACGAGCGCTCCGATGTTTGCGTCGTTCCGGCGGCGGGAGTCATCGGAGAAGCAATGGTGGCGATCGTGCTGGGGAGCGCATGCATTGAAAAATTCGGCGGCGATTCGCTGGTGGAGGCGAAGCGGAATTTCGACAGCTACATGCAGCAGGTGAAGGACTTCTGATGCTGTACAAGGTCGTCCGCTACCTGAATGCTCCGATCCTCGAACGGCCGGTCAAAGCCGTGACCGAGTTCGATACGCCGGAACTGCATTCGCTGATCGCGGACATGTTCGAGACCATGCACGACGCCCACGGCGTGGGTCTGGCGGCGAACCAGATCGACGTCGATCAGTCCGTCACCGTGATCGATGTTTCGCCCGCCGAAGCCGATGAGGATGAGGAAGTCGAGCCGAATCCGATCGTGCTGATCAACCCGCGGATCATCGCGAAGAGCGGCAAGCAGACCGGCGAAGAAGGCTGCCTCAGCATTCCGGGTTTCCGGGAACCGGTGACCCGCGCCAAACAGGTGACCGTTCAGGCGCAGAACATCAAAGGCGAGACCTTCGAAATTCACGGCGAGGACCTGCTGGCCCGCGCCATGCAGCATGAGATCGATCACCTCAACGGCATTCTTTTCATCAACCACCTCAGTTCGCTCAAGCGGGAAGTGATCAAGCGCAAGATCCGCCGCCTGATCCAGGCCGGAGAGTGGGACTGAGTTGGAAATCATCTTTCTGGGCACGCCCGAGTTCGCCGTGCCGACGCTCGAACGGATCCTCGCGGCAGGCCATCATGTGCCGCTGGTGGTCACCCAGCCGGACCGGCCGAAGGGGCGCAAGCAGGAACTGACGCCCTCGCCGGTGAAGGAATGCGCGCTGCGCCACGGGATTCCGGTGTTTCAGCCGGAGCGCATCCGGCGCCCGGAGGCAATCGAAAAACTCGCGGGGCTGAAGCCGGACGCCATGGTGGTGGTCGGGTATGGCCAGATCATCCCCCAGTCGATCATCGATATCCCGCCGATGGGCATCATCAACGTCCACGCCTCGCTGCTGCCTGAACTGCGGGGCGCGGCGCCCATTCAGTGGGCGATCGTCCGGGGATACCCCAAAACCGGCGTCACGACTATGCGGATTGACGCGGGGCTGGATACGGGCGACATGCTGGAGCGGTGGGAGACGCCGATCGGCCCGGATGAGACGGCGCCGGAACTTTCGAAGCGCCTCGCCGAGGCCGGCGCGGACCTGCTGGTGACCACGCTCGCCGGCCTTTATGCCGGGCAAATCCAGCCGCAGGCACAAGATAGCGCATTGGCCACTTACGCGCCTATAATAAAAAAGGAAGACGGTCGGATCGACTGGAGCAATCCAGCTCGCCAGATTCACAACCTGATCCGAGGATTTCAACCCTGGCCCGGTGCGCAGACTTCTTTCCGGGGCCAATCGATGCACTTGTGGGGCTCGCGGCTGGTTTCGCAACGCTTTGACCGGCCTGCTGGAGCGCTGGTTTGCGAGCGGGGCGTTTTCGCGGTCGGCGGAGACGGCGCCGCTCTGGAGTTACTGGAGGTTCAACTGGAAGGCCGGAAAAGAATGACGGCGGAAGTTTTCGCCAACGGCCATCGTCTGACCGACGACGATCGACTTGGAGCATGAGACCTTTCGACTTACCGCTGGGATATAAATACGCAAGCACTTACGCAGGGATTCGCAAGCAGGAAAAAGACGATCTTGCGCTGATTGTTTCGGGGGTACCGGCCGCTGCCGCGGCGGTGTTCACCACCAACCGGGTGCAGGCCGCGCCCGTCAAACTGGCGCGCGCCAACATGCGCGCTTCCAAGGGCGTCTGCGGCGCCGTCCTGATCAACGCCGGCAACGCCAACTGCGCCACGAGGAGCGGCGAGAAAGTAGCCGCCAACACCACCAAAGCGCTCGCCAAGCTGCTGAAGCTGCAGCCCAATACGGTGCTGCCCGCATCGACGGGCGTCATCGGCGTGGAACTCGACGAAAATCTGATCCTTTCGAAACTGCCGGAACTGGTGGAAAAGCTCGCCGACAACGCTCTGCCGGAGGTGGCGCGGGCGATTCTCACCACCGATCTGCAGCCGAAGGGCGCCTCGCGCGAGGTTTCGCTGCGCCGCGGCACGGTCCGCATCGCGGGCGTCACCAAGGGCTCGGGAATGATCCATCCGCGCATGGCGACGACGCTCGGTTTCGTCATGACGGACGCGGTGATCCCCCAGACGCTGCTGCGCCGCATGCTGGTGCGGGCGGCCGAGCTGAGTTACAACCGCATTTCCGTGGACGGCGATACGTCGACCAACGACACCCTGATCGTGATGGCCAACGGCGCTTCCGGCGTGCGGCCCGATCCGAAGGAAATGAGCGTGTTCGAAGAGTCTCTCACCGAGACCCTGCAATCGCTCGCGCGGCAGATCGTGCGCGACGGGGAAGGCGCACGGAAGCTGGTGGCTGTCGAAGTGCACGGCGCGCTCACGGATTCCGCCGCGGCAACCATCGCCCGCGCGATTTCCAATTCGCCGCTGGTCAAGACCGCCATTGCCGGTTCCGATCCCAACTGGGGCCGGATTCTCTGCGCCGCCGGCTACGCAGGTGTGAACTTCGATCCGTCTGAAGTGGATATCACCTTGCAGGACGTGAAGGTATGCCGCAACGGGCTCGCCGCTCCGTTCGACGAAGCCGACATGAAACTGCGGCTCGACGACACCGATGTCTCGATTGTTTTCCGGATCGCCGGAAAGGGTAAAGGCTCCGCAACGTTCTGGACGTGCGATCTCACCGAAGACTACGTCCATATCAATGCGAACTATCGCACTTAGCCTGTTGTTGGGAGCGGCGGTTCTGGCTGCCGCTCCGGCTACTCCGCTTTCCACCATCGCGGAACTGGCCACCGACTTCAGCACGGGCGACGCCTCGGGCGCCATCGGCAAGTTCGATTCCGCCATACCCGGCTACGGCCGGATTTCACAGAACATTCAGGCTTTGGCCGATCAGACCGAGGTTTCCTGCGAGATCGACATCGTCTCCGATATGGAGTCGGGCGGAGTCCACACGATGGATCTCGACTGGATCATGGTGCTCAAGGCCATGGGCAACGACACGACCAGCGAACGCCGCCGGGAACAGGTGAAGATCGAGATGCGTCAGATCAGGGGCAAGTGGAAGATCACGGCGATGTCGCCGTTAACGATCCTCGACCCCATCCACGTTCTCTGACGCCGTAAAGTAAGCGCAGTCCGGGTGCTGGAAGACCAGCGCGCTGACGCTGGCTTCCGGTTCCATCATCATGCCTTCGGTGAGCTGGACGCCGATTTCTTCCGGACGCAGCAGCTTCCAGATGCCGGCCTGATCGTCGAGATTCGGGCAGGCGGGATAGCCGAAGCTGTAGCGCTTGCCGCGGTAGCGCGAGGTGAAGCGCTGCTGCATGGTCATTTCGGGCGGATCGGGGATACCCCAGTCTTCGCGAATGCGGCGGTGCAGCCATTCCGCGCAGCCTTCCGCGGTTTCGATGGCGAGAGCCTGCAGACCGTGGGCGAGGAAGTACTCGCCTTTCGCCTTCATCTCTTCGGCGCGTTCGCGCACGCCGGCGCCGGCCGTGACCACGAACAACGCCATATGATCCCGCCTGCCGTCGACAGCGGGAAGAATATAGTCGCTC
Organism: Bryobacteraceae bacterium; assembly: GCA_035624885.1. Lineage (GTDB taxonomy): Bacteria > Acidobacteriota > Terriglobia > Bryobacterales > Bryobacteraceae > BOG-234. The sequence goes on from DASPQQ010000385.1 coordinate 6,821, forward strand.
AGGCAGAGGCCGTCGGGGCGCGGCTGGCGCCCGAAGTGGAAGGTATGGATTGGATTCGCTTCGCCGGGCGCGAATAAACGAATCGAATTCCCCGCCCGCTCGGCCTCGAAAAACTGCCAGACCGCCTTGACTTTCATGAACCTCGCGGCTTCGGCTTTGAGCCCTTCCACCATGTCGTTCAGCTCGAGCGCCTTCGGGTTCCCGGCCGCCAGATCCTTCTCGAAATTGCCCTTGTAGCCGAGATGACGGCCGAAAAGCATAAACGGATTGATGTAAATCCAGAGTTCGGCCAGTTGGGGCACGTCGCGGACTTTGCGGTCGAGATAGGGCGCGGGGAGAATCGGCAGATCGATGCGAACCTTCGAGCTGCGCTCTTCGGATTTCGGCGCCGGGGCTTCTTCGACGGCTGCTTCGGCGAAGGCTCCGGGCGTCAGGTTCCGGTTCGCCGCCAGCGTGGCTTCGCGCTCGGCGGGGTCCATGATCTGGTTCATGAGGCGCAGACCGGTCATGGCGTCTTTGGCGTAGCAGACAGCTTCGCCGTAGGCCGGCGCGATCTTGTTGCGCGTGAACTTTTCTGACAGCGCCGCGCCACCCACGAGCACGGGGACATGAATGCCGGCTTCCTTGAAATCGGCGGCCGTAAGCGCCATCTGCTGGGCGCTCTTCACGAGGAGTCCGGAAAGCCCGATCGCATCCGGCTGGTGTTCCCGATAAGCCTGGATGAGCTGCTCGGAGGGAACTTTGATGCCGAGATTGACGACGGTGTAGCCGTTGTTGCTGAGGATGATCTCGACCAGGTTCTTGCCGATGTCGTGGACGTCGCCTTTGACGGTCGCGAGCAGAATCTTGCCGCGCGCCTGCGCATCCGATTTCTCCATGAAGCCTTCGAGGTAACTCACCGCCGCCTTCATGGCTTCGGCCGATTGCAGGACTTCGGCCACGATCAGCTCGTTGTTATTGAACAGCCGACCGACTTCGGCCATCCCGGCCATCAGCGGGCCGTTGATGATGTCGAGCGGCGAAGCGCCTTCGAGACGCTTCAGTTCGAGATCGAAGATCAGCCCTTCCTTGGTGCCTTCGATGATGTAGCTGGCGATGCGCTGATCGAGCGGGAGATCGGCTGCTTTTTTCTTTTCAGCCTTCACGCGGCCACGGAAAAATTCCGCCAGCGCCGCGATGTGGCGCTGGTTGATTGCGACCTTCTGTTCGGGCGTCTGCTGGCGCCAGTCGGCCGGGGCATCGTAACCGGCGGGCGGGGTATTGAAGAGCAGGTTCTCCGCCAGCTTCCGCTCGTCTTCCGGCAGCGATGCGAAACGCTCCAGCTTTTCCGCGTTCACGAGGGCGAGGTCGAGCCCGGCCTTCGTGCAGTAGTAGAGGAAGACCGAATTGACGACTTCGCGCGCGGCAGCCGGCAGGCCGAACGAGATGTTCGAGATGCCAAGAGCCGTCTTCACGTAAGGAATGTTCTCTTTGATCAGCCGCAGACCTTCGATGGTCTCGACGGCGCCGCCGATGTAGTTCGCGTCGCCGGTCGCGCAGGGGAAGACCAGCGGATCGATGACGAGGTCCTCCGGCTGGATGCCGTACCTGTTGACCAGCAGATCGACCGACCGCTTCGCGACCGCGAGTTTGCGCTCGCGCGTGAAGGCCTGCGCCTGGACTTTGTCTTCATCGATGGTGCCGACGATCAGGGCCGCGCCGAACTCCTTCGCGATGGGACAGATCTTTTCGAACTTCTCTTCGCCATCCTCGAGATTGATCGAATTGATGATGCTCTTGCCCTGGCAGTAAGTGAGAGCCAGAGCGATGGCGCGCGGATCGGTGGTGTCGATCATGATCGGCGCCTGGATGATGCGGATCAGCTTTTCGTAAAAGGGCGGGATGTCGGCCAGTTCGTCGCGATCCGTGCTTTGCAGGCAGACGTCGATGATGTGGGCGCCGTTCTTCACCTGGCGGCGCGCGATCTCGACCGCTTCTTCCCACTTCTCTTCCGCGATCAGATTCTTGAAAAGGCGCGAGCCGATCACGTTGGTGCGCTCGCCGACGATCAGCGGGCGGTTGCTGTCTTCCGCTTCGACGAGATCGATGCCCGAGTAAAAAGAACGATGCTTCGAAGGCTTCACCTCGCGCGGCTTTTTGCCCTCGACCATCCGCGCGATGGCGGCGATGTGTTTGTCCGTGGTGCCGCAGCAGCCGCCGACGATGTTCAGCCAGCCGTGATCGGCGAAGCGCTCGAGCTGTTCGGCGAGCGATTGCGGCGTTTCGAGATATAGCCCGTCCTCATTCGGCAGGCCGGCGTTCGGGTAGCAGGAGATGCGGGTTGACGCCATCTCCGAGAGGCTCCGGATATGGTCCGTCATGAATTCCGGACCGGTGGCGCAGTTGAGCCCGATCGAGAGCAGCTCGGTATGGGCGATCGACGCGAGAAACGCTTCGGCGTTCTGGCCGGCCAGCATGGTGCCCATGGGCTCGATGGTCCCGGAGACCATGATCGGGATTTTGAGCCCGGTCTCTTTCATGAGCCGCTGGATGCCGACGAGTGCGGCCTTGACGTTGCGCGTATCCTGCTGGGTTTCGACCAGCAGAATGTCCGAGCCGCCATCGATGAGCGCTTTCGCCTGATCGTGGAAATTTTCAACCAGTTGCGGGAAGGTGACGCCGCCGGTGACGGTGATCGCCTTGGTCGTTGGGCCAATCGAACCGGCGACGAAGCGCGGTTTGAGCGTGGTGGAGAATTCATCCGCCGCCTGGCGCGCGAGGCGCGCGGCGCGAAACGTCAGATCGTATGCTTCGTCCGCGAGATCGTATTCGCCCAGCACGAGCGCCGTGCTGCCGAAGGAGTTGGTTTCGATGATGTCCGAGCCGGCCGTGAGGTAGGCCTTGTGAATGCTCTCGATCACGTCCGGGCGCGTTTTGACCAGGTGCTCGTTGCAGCCTTCGTACGCCGGCCCGCCGAAGTCGGCAGCCGTCAGATTGCGGGCCTGGAGCATGGTGCCCATGGCGCCGTCGAGGACAAGGATACGGCGGGCAAGGGCATCGGCGAGCGCAGCCTGGCGCTCCTCAAAGGTCGAGGGCATTTACGACATATTAACATATCTGGATTTGTAGATATGTTGAATAAGAGGCGCGTATCTAATGATGTTCCAGGCGTTCTTCGAGGCGCGTCAGACGGTTATCGATGTCGATCACCTTTCCAAGCAGGGTGTCGAAACGCGTGTTCATGCTGGACTCGAGGCTCGTGATACGGGCATTGATCGTAGTGATCTGCATGATGTTCGCCATCATGTTTACGATGATCGCGAATACCGGTGCTCCGGTAGCGAAATAGAGTTGGGTGTTTGTCACAGCCATTCAGTGGCCCAGGCGCGCTTCCTTCTCCTTGATTCTCTCACCCAACGGCACCCGCCGTTATTCGGCAGCGGCCGTTTGAAACGCATCCCCTCGACCCACGCCCAGGCCATGCCGCCGGCAACCAGCGGCTGAAATCGCATGTTTGTCCCGGACTGCGGCGTGTAATAAAATTCGCTCCACGATGAAACAAACTCTTCTCGTGATGGCGGTGGTTCCGGTTGCAGCCGGGCTTTGGGGACAGGCGCGCAGTTCGATGCCGTCAACGGCGAACGGGGAATGGCCGCAATACACGGCGGACCTCAAAGGGACGAAATACTCGCCGCTCGATCAGATCAACGCATCGAACTTCAACAAGCTCGAAGTCACGTGGCGGTTCAAGACCGATTACCTCGGCCCGCGCCCCGAGTACAAGCTCGAAGGCACGCCGCTCATGGTGAAGGGCGTGCTCTATGCGACGGGCGGAACTCGCCGCTCGGTGGTGGCGCTCGACGCAAAGACCGGCGAACTGATCTGGGCGCACAGCCTGCGCGAAGGCAAACGCGCCGCCATTGCGCCGCGCCAGCTTTCCGGCCGCGGCCTCGCCTACTGGACCGACGGCCGCGGCGACGATCGCGTGCTCTACATCACCACCGGCTACCGGCTCATCGCGCTCAACGCGCATACCGGCGCCATGATTCCGAGCTTCGGCAAGGGAGGGATGGTGGATCTGAAAGTCGGCGTGGTCTATGGCACCGGCCAGCAGATCGATCTCGAAACCGGCGAGATCGGCGTACACTCGACGCCGGTTGTGGTGAAGGACGTGGTGATCATCGGCTCTTCCATGAAAGAAGGCCAGACCGTGACCACGCACAACAACACCAAAGGGCTGGTGCGCGCCTTCGACGCGCGCACGGGCAAGCTCATCTGGACCTTCAACACCATTCCGCGGCCGGGCGAATTCGGCAACGACACCTGGGAGAACGGTTCCTGGGCGACCAACGGCAACACGGGAGTCTGGAGCCAGATCACGGTCGATGAAGATCTGGGCCTGGTCTATCTGCCGGTCGAATCGCCGACTTCGGACTGGTATGGCGGCGAGCGCCCGGGCAACAATCTGTTCGGCGAGAGCCTCGTGTGCGTCGATCTGAAGACCGGCGTGCGCAAGTGGCATTACCAGGTGGTGCACCATCCGATCTGGAACTACGATCTGTCTTCCGCACCCATCCTCGCCGACATCAACGTGAACGGCAAAGCGATCAAGGCGGTGGCATTGCCGGGCAAGCAGGCGTTCCTCTATGTGTTCGATCGCGTGACCGGACAGCCGGTGTGGCCCATCGAAGAGCGTCCGGTGCCGCAGTCCGATGTCCCCGGCGAGAAGACTTCGCCCACGCAGCCGTTTCCCAGCAAACCGCCGGCTTACGCGCGCAATTTCGTCAGGGTTCCCGACGATCTCATCGATTTCACGCCCGAGATGCGCGCGCAGGCGCTGGATCTGATTTCGCGCTACAAGGTGCAGGGCATGTTCACGCCGCCGATCGTCGGCGATCCCAAAGGTTTTCTCGGCGCCATCAACCTCGGCAACGGAACCGGCGGCACGAACTGGCCCGGCGCCGCTTACGATCCGGAGACGCACATCGTCTATGCGCAGGCGCAGGCGGCCGCGCTGAGCGCGATTTCGCTGCGGGAACCGCCGCCGGGATTCTCGGATATCCGCTTCGTTTCGGGGCGGCGAGATCAGCCGTTCCGCATCGCGGAGGGTCCCGGATTCGGCACCGCGGCGGATGCTCCGCAGGCGATCGAAGCGGCGCGCAATCCGCCGCCCGCAGCCGCGCAGGCAGCTCAGGGCGGGGGTGGCGTCGGCGGACTGAACGTGCAGGGCCTGCCGATTCTGAAGCCGCCATACGGCGTGATCTCCGCCATCAATCTCGATCGCGGCGACATTCAATGGCAGGTGCCCTATGGTGAAACGCCGGATAACGTGCGCAATCACGCGGCGCTCAAGGGGAAGAACATCGGCAACACCGGCCAGCTGGGCAGCGTGGGGCTGCTGGTGACAAAGACGCTGATCGTTCTCGGCGACAGCCAGCTCACGACCACCTCCGAACATCCGCGCGGCGCCATGCTGCGCGCCTATGACAAAGCGACCGGAAAGGAAGTGGGAGCGGTCTTCATGCCCGCGCCGCAAAGTGGTTCGCCCATGACTTATTCGGTGGACGGCAAGCAGTACATTGTGGTCGCGATCAGCGGCGGCAATTATTCGGGCGAATACGTCGCCTACAGTCTGCCGTCCGCGAACTGACGCCTGGCCGCGTGCTGTCGTCAGAAACTTCATGCGGCTGCCGAATGACCGGATCTGGCGATACGTGCTCATTCTGGCGGCCGTTTATTTCGTGGTCCGCGGACCCGTTCGCTTCTTCACCGAAGGCGGCGATTTCCTGACGTTGTTTGCCTCGTCTCGGAGCTGGTTACACGGGGAGAATCCCTATACCTCCGGGTCGCTGATGGCCAGCGCGGTGGCGGCTGGGGCGTCGGTCCCGGCGGAGCAGTTCGTCGCGACGCCCCCGACCTACCTGCCAACCGCCCTGCTCGTTTACGCTCCGCTCGCGGCGCTCCCATGGAGCATCGCAAATGGGCTCTGGTTCGCGATCCTGCTGGGCGCCTTCGGCTGGGCCGCCGTTATGACCAGCCGTCTCGCCGGAGGACTGACGGCCCCGCTGGCATCGTTGCTTCTTGCCTTCGCCCCAGTGCACACCGCGTTCGCCCGCGGACAGCCCAGCCTTCTGGTGTGCGCCCTGGTCATCGCCGGAGTCACGATCGAACGCCCCCTGTTTGCAGGGTTTCTCCTCGCGCTCGGCATGTGCATCAAGCCGCAGCTCACAATCGGCTTCGTTGTGCTGGCCGCCGTCTGGAAGCAGTGGGCGAAAGTGCTCTGGACCTTCGGGATCGGCGCGCTGGTCGCGATCTGCTCCGTGGCGCCGATGAAAGTGGACTCGCTGCGGTTGATCGCCTCCTATATCTCTGCGCTGAATCCCGTCACAGGAATCGTAGAGGGTCTGGGATTCGAGCAACTCGGATTCCACCTGATCAACATCGATACTCTGATCCCGCCAGTTCTCCATTCGAGCCTCCTGGGGGAGGTGCTCGATGCGATCATTCTGATCGCCACAATGATCACCGTCTTGCGGAGCTCGGATCGCAAAGCCTCGATGGCCGTGGTCGCCTCGGCTACACTTCTGATCGGCTACCACCGCTTTTACGACGCCCAGATTCTCTGGCTCGGCCTCCCCGCGGCGCTGAGGACGGCCGGGTCGCGCCTGTTCCCGTTCTTCGCGGCCTCCTGCACACTGTTCCTGTTTCCCGGGCAAACAATTGCCCAGAGAGTATTCGAGAATTTCCTCGATACGCCCTGGGCGGCGATTCTCATCCGCCACGAAGCGATCACCTGCGTGGGGATGTGGGCGATGTTTCTCTACGCGGCGCGCCGTCAGGAGCGTGCTCAGCCTCCGGCTTCGTGAGGTGTTCGACCGCGGTTGCGCAGCGGGAAAGCGCGGAGAGCAATGGCTTGTCCCCGCCGTGGCCGGAAATCACGAGCGAGACATCGCCCTGGGGCGACTGAACAGAGCATGCCTGCTGGCCGGTGGTGCCGAGCCACTGGTTGGCGGCGTCGAGCACTGAAGGCATGGAAGGCGCGGGAACCGAACGGACGGCATCGTTGAGCCGTGAGAACTCGCTGGTCTCGG
>DASPQQ010000386.1:0-4738 GCA_035624885.1 Bryobacteraceae bacterium
GCGGGGAGATCTGCGGCTGAGCCATATCGGGAAGGACGTGCGCATCGAAGGGGTGCGGGGCAGCCTGGTGCGGGCCACGGATATCAAAGGGAATTTTGAGCTGACCGGGCGTGGGCGCGATGTCCAGCTCGAAAATATCGCAGGGCAATCGACGGTCAATGGCGATTTTTCGGGCACGCTGGAGTTTCGCGCGCTCGCGAGGCCGCTGCGCTTTGAATCGTCGCGCACGGAGTTCCACGTGGAGGCGATTCCGGGCGAGGTCACGATGGCGCTGGGCGATCTGAAGCTCAACAATGTCGCGGGGCCGGTGCGGTTCCAGACGAGCACGCGCGACATCGAAGCGCGCGATGTGACCAACGCGCTGGATCTTTCGGTGGAGCATGGCGATATCCGGGTGACCGAGAGCAAAGGACCGCTGCCGAAGATCGATCTGCATTCGCACAACGGCGATATCGAACTGGCGCTGCCGGACAAGGCCGGGTTCCAGTTGCGCGGGACGACGACGCGCGGCGAAATCGAGAATCAGTTCGGGGCACCGCTCGAAACGCAGACTTCCGGGCACGGCGCGACCATTTCCGGCCAGGTGCCGGGCGGGCCGGAGATCGTGCTGACCACCGACCGCGGGACGATTTCGGTGCGGAAACTTTAGCCGCTCCAGCTCATCAGATTACCCTCCTGCTGGAAACACGGGCCCTGGCTGAAGCCGCAGGTACAGGGCGCGGCGAGCGCCGCGCGTCCTCAGTTCCAGTTGTGTTCGGAGAAAAACCACGCCGGGGCAATACGGCCTCAAAACCTGATAGACTGCGCGATTATGCGCGCTGCTGCTGCTCTCGCTCTGCTGATTTCCTCTTCCTGTTTTGCCGCCGGCAAGACGGAGATTCTCTGGGACCAATACGGCGTTCCGCACATCTTCGCGGCGGATCGCGAGGCCATGTTCCGGGCGCACGGCTATGCGCAGATGCAGAATCAGGCGAATCTGCTGCTGCGTCTGTACGGCGAATCGCGCGGGCGCGCGGCGGAATACTGGGGGCCTTCCTATCTCGAACTCGACCGCTGGGTGCAGACCAACAGCGTGCCGGAGCGCGCGGAAAAGTGGTACGAAGCGCAGGACCCGGCGTTCCGCAGGTATCTCGACGCGTTTGCGGCCGGCATCAACGATTACGGCAAGGCGCATCCGGAAGCCATCGCGGCGCAGTATCGCGTGGTGCTGCCGGTATCGGGCGTCGACGTGATCCAGCACACGATGCGGGCGGTGCACTTCATGTACATGGGTTCGATGGAGCGGATGCACCGCGAAGTGAACGCGATGCTGAGGAGCCAGAAGGTCGCGATGACCCTGCCGCTTTCGGCGCAGGATCAGGCGCCGGGCTCGAACACGTGGGCCATCGGGCCGTCGCTTTCGGCAAACGGGCACGGGATGCTGCTGATCAATCCGCATCTGGCGTGGGGCGAGACGTTCTACCGGTATATGGAAGTGCATCTGGTGGGTCCCGATTACGACCTCTATGGGACGCCGCAGATCGGGTTCCCGGTGCCGGTGGTCGGATTCAACCGCCGCACGGGCTGGGGCCGGACGGTGAACACGATCGATACCGTCGATTTCTTCAGGCTCACGGTGAAGAACGGGATGTACGAATACGACGGCAAGCTGAAGCCGTTTGAGACCGAGACGAAGACGCTCAGGATCAAACAGCCGGATGGCTCGATGAAGGAAGAGAAGCTCGAGATCCGCCGCAGCGTGCAGGGGCCGGTGGTCTATGACCAGAACGGTGTGACGGTGGCGATGCGCGTGGCAGGCCTCGACCGTCCGAAGATGCTCGAACAGTGGTTCCGGATGGGCGAGGCCCACAATTTCCAGGAGTTCCAGGCGGCCATGAAGATGATGCAGATTCCCATGTGGAACTGCGATTACGTCGACGCGGACGGGCACATGATGCTGCTCTACGCGGGGCTCGTGCCGCGGCGGCCGAAGGGTGATTACGCCTACTGGTCGAAGGTGGTGCCGGGCGATACGTCGGACACGATGTGGGACGACTATCTGACGTACGACGAACTGCCGAAGTCGATCGATCCGAAGGCGGGCTGGAATCAGAACACGAATGAGCCGCCATGGACGTATACGTTCCCGCAGATCGACCGGCTGAAGTTCGCGCCGTATGTGGCGCCGACCGGGCTCGAGATGCCGACCATGCGGACGCTGCGCTCGCTGCGGCTGATTCAGCAGAACAAGCCGACGAGTTACGAGCAGCTCGTGGTGAATCTGCATTCGACCCGCATGGAGCTGGCCGACAAGGTGCTGCCCGATCTGCTGAAGGCGGCCGGCGAGTCGGAAGCGGCGAAGGTGCTGGCGGCATGGGATCACCAGACGGAAGTCGACAGCAAAGGCGCGGTGCTGTTCCAGGCTTTCGCGGATCAGTATTTCAAGGGCGACAACGGGATCGCCGCGAAGCTGCGGGTGCCTTACGATTCGACGCGGCCGATGGATACGGCTTATGGATTGAAAGACCCGGCAGCGGCGGTTGCCGCTCTGAATGCCGCGGCGGAAGAGGTGAAGCAGACCTGGGGTTCGCTCGACGTGAAATGGGGCGATGTGAACCGCTACCGCAGCGGGACGACGGAGGTGCCGGGCAATGGCGGCGCCGGCGGGATGGGCGTGTTCCGCACCATTGCCTTCACGGACAAGGAAGGCAGGAAGAATTACGCGGCGCACGGCGAGACGATTGTGTGCGCGATCGAGTTCGCGGCGAATCAGCGGGCCAATTGCCTGCTCGGTTACGGGAATGCGAGCCAGCCGGGCTCGCCGCATCTGGGCGATCAGTTGCAGTTGATGTCGGAGAAGAAACTGCATCCGGTGTGGCGCGAACGGAAAGATATCGAGGCGCATCTCGAGAAACGGGAAAGCTTTTAGGTCTCACGCAGAGACGCAAAGGCGCAAAGAAAAGCTACTCTGCCGTGATTCGGTGATCGCCTCTCGGCAGGAGGACGACATCTGCGGGTGGCGCGGGCGCGCCGTCGATTTCGAGGTGCGCGGGCGTGCGGTTGAAGCGGGCGATGGCGCGGCTGTCGCTTGAGTAGCTGAATGTCATTCGCGGCCCGTCTACAGAGGCAGAGCGAAGTTTTGCATTGAGATCGATCAGGGCAATGCCTTCGCGTTTCGGCGCTGGTTCGATGGTGTGCGGGCCGGCGGGGAGACGGAGTTCGGTTGGGGATTCGACCGGCCAGGGTTTGCCATCGACCAGCGCTCCTTCAGCAGGCCAGTCGAGCTGCACGCCGGTTGCCGAGTCGATCGTGGTGCGGCGTTTGTCCTTCACATATTTCGTAACCACGGCTGACGACGCGGCGAGCAGGCTCATATCCGGCTTCAGGATGCTGTTCTCGAAATAGAGCGCGACGCGCGGGAAGGCGGTGGAGGCGAGGTGCACGAGCTCGAAAAGCTCGGTGCCGGTCTGCTGCTTGGTGGGGTAGACGTCCTGATAGCGGTCGACGATGTTGATGTCGATGGCGAGTCGATCCGTGTGGGGCGTGAGCGGCTTGTAGCGTTTCGCGATTTCGGGGTAGCGCTGCGGGCCGAGGTTCCAGACGGTCGCGGGGTCTTCGATCAGGAACGAGAATTGGTGCGTGTCGAGCAGCGGGAGCACGCGCGCGACGTCGGCTCCGATCGAGTCCTTCATGCCGGTATCGAAGCGGTCGTCGACATGGGTGAGGACGATGTCGAGATCGGGGCGGAACTGACGGAAGGATTCGACGGTTCGAAGCCAGTCTTCCTGCATCCGGCGGACGAGCGAGGCGCGGTAGTCGAGGAACTGGCGGAGGGAGGTTGCGTCGTTGTGTTTGCCCCAGATTTCGATGGGGTCCCAGCCTGACTGAGCGCGAAAAGCGCCGCGCACATCGTCGTTCATCGGGGTGAAGCGGGCGGGGTTGCCGGCCCCTTCGAGCGATTCGAAATAGAGTTCGGCGAGATTGATGCCGTCCCAGTCGAAGCGCTGCGCCATTTGCGCGAGACCGGCGCGGATGGCGGCGGCGCAGTCGCGGTTTTCGAGGTTCATCAGTTTGCGCCAGTCGAGCTGGGCATCCTGGAGGGCGGCGGTCTTTTCGCGCCACTGGGGGTGGTCGTTCCAGAATTTTTCGCTGACGTGCGGGAGTTCGACCCAGGCGTAAACCAGCACGCCGTGGCGATGCGCGGCTTCGATGAGCGCCTTCAGGTACTGGTCGCGGCCGGGATCGGGATCGTAGAAATGCCAGGAGGCGACGTGCAGGGCGCTGATGCCGGATCTGCGCCAGCGCGCGGCGAGGTAATCGGGGTCGGCGCGGGTGCGGTAGGAGTAATCGAAGAAGGCCCAGAGGTTCGAACTGCGGACGGCGGGTTCGAAGCCGAGATCGGCCAGCGCCTGCATGAGGTAGGGGAAGCGTTCGTAGCCGGAGGGGCCGGGATTGGCCGCGACCCAGAGGACCGCGCCCGGGCCGATGCGCAGGCCGGCGATGAGCGGCGCGCCGGTCCAGCGCTCTCTGGCGAAGACGCGGGCGCCGGCGGGGATATCGAAGCGCGCGAGGTCGATGGATTTGCTCCAGACGATGGGGAGGGATTCGTTGTGGATGTCGACGACATGGATGGCGGGAACCTTTTCGGTGCGGGCGCGGAAGCCGAAGCTTTCGGCGAGAGGCGATGCACCCTCCAGGATGAGGGCCGAGCCGGTCAGGACTTTCGTCTGCCAGTTGGCTGAGGCGGGAGTATTGGGCG
>DASPQQ010000387.1:0-8588 GCA_035624885.1 Bryobacteraceae bacterium
CATGGCCATCTACACCGGCCGTCTCGACCTTAATCAGCTAGCGGAGATTGCTTCAGCACGGTAGGCAGCAGGATCACCTGCCCGTCGTCGATGCCCAGCACCGGAGGCAGGTCCTGCCGCTGTGGCCGCCGGTGCGGACGCAGTTCGCGCATCACCGCGATCTCGTCGCAGGCCTGGAACTTGGGGCAGCGCAGGCAGTCCTTCCACGCTTTGAGCGGAAGCTCGCCCCGCTCGATCTCGTTGAACCCGACCTTGGCGAAAAAGCCCGGCACGTAGGTGAACGCGAAGACCGCGTCGAGCCCGTAGAGCTTGGCTTCGTAGACCAGCGAGTCCACGATCATGCGGCCGATGCCCGCCTGCTTGTGGCTCTCGGCCACGGCCAGCGAACGGACCTCGCCGATCTGCGGTGAGTAGAAGTGCAGCGCGCCACAGCCCGCGAGCCGGTTGCCGTCATAGGCGACCATGAAGTCGCGCATGTTCTCCGAGAGTTCGAACTCGGTGCGCGGCAGCATGATGCCCTTCGCGGCATAGCCGTTGATGAGCTCGAGCAGAGCCGGAATGTCGGCCATCGAGGCCTTCCGCACCTCGATGCCTTTATGCGATGCGGTCTGGTTCTCCACCTGGTCCGCTGTCAATGCGCTGATCACGATACGACCTTCGTTCCCACTTCTTCTCCGCTGAAGACCCGAAGCACGATGTCCCGCTCCGAACCCTTCACAATCCTGACTTCACCCACTCCGGATGTTACAGCATCCATCGCCGCATTGAGCTTCGCCTGCATCCCGCCCGCCGCAATGCCGCTCCCGATGAGCCCCCTGCAGTCCGCCACCGTCAGCTTCGGCAGGACCGTCTTCGTCGCGTCCATCACGCCGCTCACGTCGGTCAGAAAGACCAGGCGCTCCACCTTCCACTTCGACGCGACCGCGACCGCCATCGAATCGCCGTTCACGTTGTACACCTCGTCAGTCCTGCCGCCGGCGACGCAGGCAACCACCGGCAGATAGCCCGCCGCTGTCAGTACGTCGAGCAGGCGCGAATCGGATGCCACTACCTTGCCCACATAGCCAAGCTCGGGATTCAGCTGCTCGGCCGTCGCCAGCTTCGCATCGATGCCGGTCAGCCCGACGGCTCGCGCGCCGAGCGCCGCCACCAGCTGCGTGTTCACCGTCCCCGCCAGCACCTTCAGCACCGCGTCGATCGTCTCCTCCGTCGTCACGCGCAGCCCGCCGATGAAGGTGCTCTTCACGCCGCGCTCTTCGAGGAAGCGCGTCATCTGCTTCCCGCCGCCGTGCACCACGGTGACGGCCGCGCCGCCTTCTACGATTTCGACGATCTGCCGTGCGATCTCGTTGCGCGCGGCCGCCTCATCGAGCAGGCTGCCGCCGATCTTGATCAGGGCCTTCACCGGAGCCCCGCCGTTTCTTCGAGCCCCATCACGAGATTCAGGTTCTGGATCGCCTGGCCCGCCGCGCCTTTGACGAGGTTGTCGATGGCGCTCACCACCACGCAGCGTCCGGTCGCCGGATCGGAGACAACACCGATATCGCAGAAATTCGTATGCGCGACGGCATGCAGATCCGGCACGCGATCCGGTTTGTAGAGCCGGATGAACGGCTCGTTCGCGTATTGCCTGTTATAGATCCCGACGATCTCGGCTGAAGACAGCTGCTTCGCGAGCCGGAAGTAGATGGTCTCGAGAATCCCGCGGTCGATCGGAATCAGCTGCGCGGTAAAGCTGAACTCGCTCTCTTCGAGCCCGCTCGTCAGCAGCACCTCGGGGACATGCCGGTGCTGCAGCACTCCGTAAGCCGAGAAGTTTTCCGTCACTTCACAGAAGCTGGTCTTGAGCGTGGGTTTGCGCCCGGCGCCGCTCACGCCGCTTTTGGCGTCGCAGACGATGCCCGCTTTGCGGTCGATGATCCCGGCCTCGACGAGCGGCCGGATGGCCAGGTTCGCCGCGGTCGGGTAGCAGCCGGGGTTGGCAATGAAGCGCGCCTTCCGGACCAGTTCGCGATTGTATTCCGGCAGACCATAAACCGCTTCCGCAAGCAGCGCCGGCGCCATGTGCTCTTCCTTGTACCAGCGCCTGTGCCGCTCGGGCGTGCGCAGCCGAAAGGCTCCGCTGACGTCGATGACGATGGCGCCGGCCTCGAGGAACAGAGGCGCCAGCTCCATCGAGGCTTCCGCCGGAGTGGCCAGAATGACGGCATTAAGTCCTTCAGAAACAACAGACTCCGCAGTCGCGGGAGCGCGTCGCAGGGCCGACTTCCGGACAAGGCCAGGATCGTCCCCGGAATCTGCGCGATGCTCGAGCAGAACGGGTTCAAAGGCGGCGTGGCGGGTCAGAATCCCGACCGCTTCCACGCCGCTGTAACCGCTGAATCCGACAATTCCGACCCCGATAGCCATTGTCTATTTATTCACCGTAATGAATAAATATACCATGCCTGGGAATCGGCAGTGCTACCAGCGAGGCTCTCTTTTCGGAGGTCTTCCGCCGCCGGGACGTCCGCCGCCGCCGAACCCGCCGGGGCGGGATTCGCGCGGCCGGGCTTCGTTCACGGTGAGTGTTCTTCCACCGAGTTCCGCTCCGTTCAGCGCCGCCATTGCCCTGTCTGCGTCCGCGTTCGAAGGCATTTCGACGAACGCGAAGCCGCGAGGCTGTCCGGTCTCGCGGTCTTTCACAATCTGTACTCGATCCACCTGGCCGTACGCGGAGAAAGCCGCGTCCAATTCCTGCTCGGTCGTCTGGAACGGAAGGTTCCCGACATAGATGTTCTTCAAGGCATACTCCCTGGGTTTTGCTGGCCCGGCGCAAACGCTCGCGGGCGCAGGTTGTTGGAAAAGACGCTAATCTCGGCCGGACGATGAATAAAGGCGGGCAAGGTAAGCAGTGAGCGGCATCGGACAGCCGCGCCTTTATGGTACCGCGATTTCTCCCCTCCGGGGTTGCGCTTCGGTTAATGCGCTACTGTTCGGCGGCCGAACGCTGCGCAAGCTCACCAATGATGGGGAGCACGTAGGGTTCGTTGTGGCTGGCCTTCACCATCATGAAAATGGAGACGCCGAGAATCAGGGCTTCGAGCGCGTGATCGATGCGCACGAAAGTCGATGGCAGCGTCATGGCGAGAGGACGCACCACCCAGCTCACGGCGAGCCAGGCGGCGAAAAGATAAAGGCCCTGAAAGGCATGGAAGCGCACTTCATGCTCGGTTTTGAATTTGCGCGCGGCGAGCACGATCACGCAGGCGATCCAGCCGACGGTCGGGATATAGCAGAGAATCGAAGCCGTTCGCGGCGAGAGGCCGGAAAGCGGATCGGGAGGCGGGCTGGCGGGCCGCGGCTGTGACGCCGAGGCAGCGCCGGGCGCAGCGGGCTGACGAGCGCCACAACTCGCGCAGTAAACGTCGGAGCCGCTGCACTGGTGGCCGCACTGTGTGCAAAATGGCATTCCTGTAAAGAAGTACGTTAAGCCAAACGGCATTGTTCGTGCAAGCCGGAGAAGCCCGCACAAACGAAACGGGGAGCGGCTTTGCCGCTCCCCGTTTGAGAGGTACTGAGTTTCAGGAGTTGCCGGGGTTTACCAGCCGCCGCCCCAGCCGCCGCCGAATCCGCCGCCGGTTCCGCTGCCGGTCCCGCAACCGCCCGAGCCGCTCTGGCCGCCGCCCGAGGAGGAAACGGTGATGGTGCAGCCGCCGCCGCCCGAACCGCTCTGCTCGCCACCCCAGCCGCTGCCGCCCCAGCCACTGTTGTTGCTGGAACTGGAGGAGACGCCAACCAGACCGTTCTTGTCGACGACCTGCAGGGTGAAGCTGTAGGTGCCGGCGGTGTTCGGGGTGCCCTTGATCTCGCCGGTACCATTGTTGAGATTCAGGCCGGGAGGCAGCGAGCCCGCCGAGACGGACCACTTGTAAGGCGCGGTTCCGCCGGTCACGGTGGGAGTGGAGTCATAGGCAGTGCCAACGGTCGCGGTGCCGGTCGGGCAGCTCACGCTGATGATCGGACTCACGGTGATGCTGCAGCCGCCGCTGCAATTATTGCCGCTCGCGCCCGTTGCGCCGGAGGAATCCTTCACCCCGATCGTGAAGTCGAAGGTTCCCGGAGTGGTCGGGGTGCCGGTGATGGCGCCGGTCGAAGTGTTGAGCGTCAGGCCGTTGGGCAGGCTGCCGGACGAGATCGAGTACGTATACGGGGCGGTGCCGCCGGAAGCGACAGCCGAGCCCGTGTAGGCCTTGCCTTCCGTAGCGCTCGAGGGCGGGCACTTCACCGAAAGAGGCGGCGGGCTCTGGATCGTGATGCTGCAGCCACTCGACATGCAGCGGCCGGAACCGGAACCGTCGCTGGCGAGAGCGCCGTTCGAATCGACGACTTCAATCTGGTAGCTGTAAGTGCCCGCCTTTGTCGGCGTGCCGGTGATGGCGCCGGTAGAGGTGTTGAGCGTCAGGCCGGGAGGCAGCGAACCGGAGACCAGTTTGTAGGAAACGTAAGGCGGTGTGCCTCCGCTTGCGACAACGGCCGAGCTGTAAGGCACGCCAACCGTGCCAGTGCTCGCCGCGCAGGTCAGAGAGAGCGGCTTCGGCTTCGGCGCGATCGTGCCGGTGCAGGCGGGGCTGGCCGCGGTCAGCGGGGGTGAACTCGAATCCGTTACCGATCCGGTGAAGGAGAAGGCTCCGGTACCGCTCGGCGTGCCGGTGACCGCACCGGTGGCCGTGTTCAGTTTCAGACCCTGCGGCAGCGAACCGGCCGTGATCGAGAAGACATCAGGCGCTGTGCCGCCTGTGACTGTGAAGTTCCCGCTGTAATAGACTCCCTGGGTGAGAGAAAGATTTGACGGGCAAGCCAGCGTGAGGCTGGGGCCCTGGCCGCCGCCGCCGCTCGTGGCAATCGACAGGCTGCAGGCGGCCTCGGATGGAGTCCCGCTCGAGTCTGTTGCTTCCACCGTGAAGCTGTAAGCTCCGGCTGCCGGCGTGCCGGTGATGGCGCCGGTAGACGTGTTGAGCGTCAGGCCAGCCGGAAGAGATCCCGCGATGATGGCGTAGGTGTACGAGCCGGTGCCGCCGCTGGCGACGATGCTCGAACTGTAGGCAGTGCCGGCCTTGCCGGTCGCGGCCGGGCAGGCGACAGTGACGGTTTCAGGCAACATGGCGAACTCGTTGTCGCCATTGAAATTGGTGCCCGCTGAGTTGTACGTGATGGCTTCGACTTCGGTAACCGAGAAGGTGCCCGTCGAAAGGGCGTCCCAGATCGGTGAAGAGCCCGTCGTGGTTAGGGTCACTGTGCCGACCAGCGTGCCGGTCCCGAACACAGCGTCCGTGTTGTCGATGTAGTAGCTGTAGTTCACCGAACCCGTGCCGTTGGCAAAAATGGTCTCCTCCTGCCCTTCCCCGATCACCGAGCCCGTGTAGCCGGTGGACGTCCAGCTCACCGTCAGAGTACCGGAGCCCGTTCCGTTGTAAGTCGCGTTGACCTGGAGATCCGGATTCGTGTAGGTCGCGTTCTGCGCGTTGCCCTGCGACGAGTTGACCGTGAAGTTGCCGAGCGTGCCTTTCCAGGCGACGTTACCCGGGTTCCCGGCGGTGCCCGAAGAGGCCGTGGTAGTACATGCGCAGGGGCTGCTCATCGTGATGTTGTTGTTGGCATCGATCGTGATGGTGTTGGTGCCATCGGTCAGCCGCAGCGCCGGAGGCGTCTGAGCCGTTGCGGGCACAGCCGACAGCCCGAAGGCGGTGACTGCAAGAGCAAAGTGGAGCGCAATCGATTTTCTGTTCATTCGAGGATCCTTATTGAAATCGCTGAACCAGAGTCCAATGAGCCGCCGCGGACCGGGTCTTTTGCATTCGGAAAACTGCTCTCCCGCCCGGTTCCAAGCCCAGAATAGCACCAATAAACTGCTGTAATATGCAGAAAAAAAAGATTTTCCAGGACTGGAAGTACCGGTACCCGGTCCCGGAAAACATACTGGAAATCCTCCGTGCGGGTGAGCCCGCTTTTGCTTGTTGCCCTGCCTCGCTGGCAAGGCCGTTTCCCCAAAAACTGCACTACCGATAACCGCCCGAAACCAGAGATTTCCCGGCGTGCTCTCGAACAAGGTATTTGCCCGCACAAACCCGAAACCGGCGGCAAAAAAGCAAAAAGCCCGGCTCTCGCCGGGCTCGTGTTTGAAGAATCCTCGTCTAGACCTTTACGGCCGCCGTCTTCTGCGCGCGGCGCCGCACGATGAGAGCGACGGCGGCGAGGCCCGTCCCGAAGAGCACGAACGACATCGGTTCGGGAGTGAGGAAACTCGAGTTCTGCGTGATGCTGAGAGTCTGGCTCGCAATGAGATCCATTGCGCTGTATGGGCTGCTGTTGCCGGAAGTTGCACCGAGCTGGATGGTACCGGTGCCCGTCGGAGCGGTAAGGCTCAGATCGTTCAGGAGAGTCGCAGTCTCGGTCAGCGTGATCGACGTGTTGATGCCGATGGTATAGCCAAAGGACTGGTTGCCACCGGTAATCGTTGGCGCTGAACTCGTGGTTCCGGTGAAGATTGTGCCGCTGTAGATATTGCTGTTGTTGAAGCAGCCGCTCGTGCAGGTCAGCGTACCGGTGAGCGAAAAACTGTCACCGCCGCTGTTGGTGAAAGCCAGAGTCGGGCTTCCGGTCAACGACCAGGTCTGTACCGTCACGCCGTTTACCTGTTCCGACAAAGTGCCCAGATTGTACATGTCCAGCGCACTCAGCGTACTGCCGGTGCTGCTGCCCGACGCGACGCCGGTACCACAGGCTCCCGAGCTGACGGTGCACGACGACGAAGAAGAGAAGCTGAGTACTGTAGAGGCCTGGCCGGGGAGTGCGAGCGCGCAGAGAGCGATCGCCGCTCCGAATCCCGCACTCGTTGGAAATTTTTTCATCTGTTCATCCTCCTGGGTCCTTCGGGTGCCAATGCCCCGATAGTCAGTTCTACTGTTCCGCAATCCGAGCTTAACATCGGTTGCGGCCCTTTTAAGCACCAAAAGTGCTCCACTCATCTTATTTCTGGTACCGGTACTTTGCAAAGTACTCTTTTTCCGTTCAGGACATACCACCGGCTGATTTGAGCATGATGGGACTGCCCGCCTGCGCGCCGGTGAGCCTGGCTGCGCTCGCCTGGTTGAGGGAGATTTCGAGGTAGCCGGAACTGCCGGCGATCACGAAAAGTTTGTCCGGTTGACCTTGCGAATACGATGCGGCGAGAGCGGTGATGCTCCGCCTGCCGACCTGCACGCGCCAGCCAGTGGCGGAGCTTAACCTTTCTTTTTCAATCAGATCGGAGGGCAGGTTGGTGATCAGGTTGCCGAAACGGTCGACCTTCAGGATGGTCCCATGCCAGGCGCCACGCGGGTCGCGGTGCGGCAGGAGACTTTCGAGCCGGACCCAGTCCGCGATCTTCGCGCCAAGTTTCGCGGCGGGCACGCGATTCGCCAGATGGGCCGCGACGGGGGCGAAAAGGTCGCGGCCGTGGAAGGTGTGGCTGAGTACAGTCGAGAAGTATTTCCGGTTGGTGATCTCGCGGACCGAAGGCTTTCGCCCCGCGACCGCCAGGGTGAGGACGCCGTTATCCGGCGCCACGAAGCGGTGACCGGCGGCTTCGGCGACGATCGCTCGGCGCGCGCTGCCGACGCCGGGGTCGACGACGATGAGGTGGATGGTCCCTTTGGGGAAATACTCCCAGGCCTGGCTGAGGGTGAAGGCCGCTTCGGCGATCGCCCAGGGATGGACCTGGTGGCTGATATCAACGAATTCCGCGGCGGGCGAGATGGTGCGCATGACGCCCTTCATGGCGGCGACGTAGTGGTCTTCGGTGCCGAAGTCGGTGAGGAGGGTGATGAGCGGGCGAGGCATCGCGAATATGAGGCGGCTTTATTCAGGATTGATAAACTTGAGGAAAATGCAGCATTTTTACTTCGATCACAATGCGACCACGCCGGTCGCGCCGGAGGTGATGGCAGACCTCACGGCCACGCTGATCGAAGTCCCGGGCAACGCGTCCAGTATCCACTATTACGGCCAGGCGGCGAAACAGCGGCTCGAACGGGCGCGGCGGGCTATTGCGGAACGAATCGGCTGCGACGCGCGCGAGGTGGTGTTCACGAGCGGCGGAACGGAATCGGACAATCTGGCGATTTTCGGCGTGGCGCGCGGGCGCGGCCATGTGATTACGAGCGGGATCGAGCATCCCGCGGTGCTGAACTCCTGCGCGCAGCTCGAGCGCGAAGGAGTGGCGGTGACGGTGTTGCCCGTTGGCCGCGATGGCGTGGTTTCCCCGGACGACGTCCGGAAGGCACTGCGGCCGGACACCGCGCTGATCACGGTGATGCACGCAAACAACGAGACAGGTGTGATGCAGCCGGTCGAAGAGATGGGCGCGATCGCGCGCGAGGCCGGTGTGGTGTTCCATTCGGATGGCGTGCAGGTGGGCGGAAGAGTGCCGGTGGATGTGCGGGCTCTGGGGGTGGATTTGTATTCGATCAGCGGGCACAAGTTCGGCGCGCCGAAAGGCATTGGAGCGCTTTACGTGCGCAAGGGCGTGGAGCTGAAGCCGCTGTTTTATGGCGGGCACCATGAGCGCG
>DASPQQ010000388.1:0-9543 GCA_035624885.1 Bryobacteraceae bacterium
TGTGTGAGAACTCCGGTTCACGGGTATTCGGCTGCGAGCGTGGTCCGGAAAATCCGGTACAGACAGCCTTTTTCGCGCCGTCCCGGCTCTCACGCAGAGGTTTTGTAACGCGAAAAAGGAGTCTGTCCCGGTTTTCCTCAGCTTGCGAGCAAAGGCCCTGAGCGCAGTTCTCACACAGTCTCTGAAGCCGCGGGTCCAGGCGCGGCGAGCGCCGCGCGTCCTCTGTTGCGGAAGCTTCCGGTCGTGAGGCCGCGGCGAACGCCGCGCGTCCTTCCAGGATGTCGAGAACGGCGCGGGCGAGTTTGGCGCTGAAGAGAGCCTGGCCTTTGGTGTTGAGATGCAGGCCGTCGTGGAAGAGTTCGGGCTGCTCGAATTCGCGGAAGGTTTGGGCGGGGAGGACCGTGACGCCGGGCGTGCCTTCGATGGAACGGATGAAGCGCGGCGGAACGCCGGCTTCGGGCACGGGAAGCGGGGCGCGCGGCATTTCGATGAAGACGATGCGGGTCGGGGTGCCGCGGTAGAGATCGATCATGCGGCCGAGCCATTGTTTGCGATAGCCGGTGGTTTCGCCGCGATCTGGCGCGAATTGGGGAGTGACGGTAGCGCGTATGGTGTCTTTCAGCGGCTCGTCGGAACCCGGCGGGAAGGCGATGGTTCCGGTTTTGAAATCGGCCGAAAGACCGACCAGATTCTGCGGCATGCCCCTGTAGGCGTTCTCCCAGAGCAGGCCGTTGTTGCGCCAGGCTTTGGCGTCCTGGATGCGGCGAGCGGGATTCTCAAGAAATTCGTGAATATCGGCGCGGAGGGGAAGGCCTTTGAAGAGGCAGCCGGAGAGGGCGGTCTGGCGGCGATCGGGGCGGTGGATGGAGAGGGTGAAGTCGAGACAGTCGGCGAGGCGGAGCCGGCCGGCGGAGTAGTTGAGATCCCAGACACGATCGGGAGGGTTGTCGTACGAGTCGTTATCAGCGTAGCGCTCGAGGGAGAAGACGATGGCGCGGAAGCGGTTGCGGTGGGGGTCGGCGTCGCGCAGGAGGTAGAACCAGTTGCGCACGGACATGCCGGGGATGCCGAAGTTCCAGAAGGTGATGCGGTTCTTGCCTTCGGCGGTGGCGAGGGGGCCGGAGAAGCCTTCGGCGACGCGGGAATCGCCGAAGACGAGGACTTCGCCGCCGGGGTTGGGCGGGGTGTGGCGAAGCCAGAAGAGATGGTCTTCGACGAAGCCGGTGGTGGAGTTGGGCTGGACGTAGCGGAAATAAAAGCCGGTGCGGAAGAGGGCGGCTTCGAGGGCGAGAAAGGCCAGGAGGGTGGCGAGGGTCCACCAGATGGCGCGCTGCACGGGTTCGGTCCGTTGATCATGGTAGCGCGCGGCTCGCGCGAAACAGGAGACGCAGGAGGCGCAAGGATTCCGTAAGGCGGTGGGTGAGATGGCGCAGGGCCTGGCCGGCGGAGGTGGTTTTCCGTGGTCCGGCTCGTGCATAGTGGTGGCAGGAAGGTGAGGAAGAGATGACGAAAACGGGAAGGGTTGTTTCGGTCTGTGCGCTGGCCGTGGCGGCGACGGTCGGGCTGGCGATGGGGCAGGATGCGTCGAAGGCCGACAAGGATCGGGACAAGAGGCTGGCGATAGGCGAGACGGAAGCGAAGCAGATGCTGCTGCTGATGGACAAGGACAAGAACGGCAAGGTTTCGAAGCAGGAGTTCATGAGCTTCATGGAAGCCGAGTTCGCGCGGCTCGACGTGAACAAGGACGGCGAGCTGGATGTGAAGGAGCTGACGCAGTCGCAGGTGCACATTCATACGGCGAGCCACCGGTAATCCATTGCCCTTGCCGTGGTGCCGCGGAGGGTTCCCGTGGGCGTGTATGGGGCGGCTGAATCCGGTGGTGCGGATCGATCCGGACAATCTGCTGCCGCGGAAATAAAGGCCGTTACCAGATCGCCGGCGGACGCGTCGATTTATTTCCGGCAATGCTGCGCGCGTCCATTGTCCTCGCTTTCACGGGATTTTCATCCGCATTCGGACAAATTCCTTCAGTCACGCCGGCTGGCGTGGTGAATTCGGCGTCGTGGGGTTCGCCGGTCGCGCCGGGCGGCCTCGTTTCGATCTTCGGCAGTAACCTGGCTGAAACAACGGCGCAGGCGAGCGCGCCTCTTCCGTTCACTCTCGGAGGAACGTCGGTGACGGTCAACGGCGTGCCGGCCGCGCTTTCGTTCGTTTCTCCGGCTCAGATCAATGCGCAGGTGCCGCAGGAGGTGACGGCACCCGTGGACGCGGTGGTGAGCGCGACCGTGGTGGTGACGACGGCGGCGGGATCGAGCGCGCCGGCGCAGATTGCTCTCGCGGCCGCGAGTCCAGGCTTGTTTTCGCTCGATGGGAGCGGATGCGGGCAAGCTGCTGCGCTCAACACGACGCCGTCGGGAGTGTCGGTGAACGGCCCGGCGAACGCGGCGGCGCCGGGCGATTCCGTCACGCTGTTTGGCACGGGCTTCGGGTTGTGGAGTATCCAGCCGCCGGACGGAGTGGCGGCGGCGAGCCCGGAGGGGAACGGCCTCGCGGGAGTCACGATTGACGGACAGGCGGTGACGCCTTCCTACGCGGGGCCGGCGCCCACGCTGGTGGGCGTCGAGCAGCTCAATTTTCAGATTCCCGCCGGAACGCGCAACGGCTGCGCGGTGCCGGTGCGGGCCTTCGAAACCTTGTCGAGCCCGCAGTTGACGATCGCGGTCGAGAGCGGCCGCGGACAGTGCGTGGATCCGCCGATCCAGTCCTACGGGCAGATTTATCTCACGGAGAGCACCTTGTACGTGGCGGGCGGAAGACAGATCACCGCGTCATTCGGCGCGATGTTCCCGGCCGGGCCAGCGCTCCGGCCGCCGGCGGCCGCGCAGATCGTCATGGCGCCCAGTTACACGGCGGGCGTCAATGCGCCCGGCGCGGTTTTGATTTCGCCGGTGCCGATCAACATCCCGACGTGCCCGGTGCCGGGGTATTCGTACCTCTCGGCGGGAACAATCGCGGTGCAGGGGCAGGTGCCTGGAGCGGTGGTGACGGCGGCGCCGGCATCGGCCGGCGAGATGGGAGTGACGTATTCCACGACGCTGCCCGCGGGATTTCTCGGGCCGGGAACGTACACGATTTCGGGAACCAGGGGAAGCGCGGTCGGGCTGGCCGGCGCGGCCGTGACGTTAGGATCGCCGATTCAGCCTCAGAGTTTGTTCCCGGCCGGATCGACGATATCCGCAAGCCGACCTCTCACGCTGACCTGGACCGGCGGCGACGCGAATTCGCTCGTGAAGCTGACGCTGATTTCGGGCGGGACAGAGAGCTACACGTATACGCCGGCCACGGCGGGCACCATCACGATGACTCCGTTTTGCACGGGCGGCGTGCCGGCTGGGCTTTTCCCGCCCACGTGCAGTTTCGGGATACCTCCGTCGTCGAACGCGGAGATCCTGCTGGAAGTTGTTCCCGTGCCGGTGACCACGGTGCAGGCCAGCGGAGTAACGGGCCCGGTGCAGTTGAACTGGGAGTACAGTTACGTCTTTCCGGGGCTGACGCTCGGGGATTGAATCCTGATAGAATTTCCGCCCATGAAGCGTTTGATTCCTCTTTTGGCGTTGATGACAGCGGCGGCGGTGTGGGGGCAGACGCCTCCGGCGACGGCGGATCCGTATGCGAATAATCCCGACGCGGGGAAGACGCAGTTCCCGCTGGCCGCGCCGAAGGGCGTGGATTCGGGGGCGATCACGAAGGCGCCGGCGAATGCGGTGAACCAGGGCGCGATCGACGAGAAGACGTGGAAGTACGGGCATGCGTTCGATGGGCCGAAGGACGCGAAGATCTGGAATCCGGTGAAGCTCAAAATGATGCGGGGCGAGAAGGTGACTGGAGGGACGGTGTTTTCGACGTCGGATCCGTCGACTTACTGCGCGATGGCGAACGCGGGGTATGACTTCATCTGGACGGAAATGCAGCACGATTCGCGCGACTGGGAGAACGTGGCGAAGATGTGGGCGGCGTGTCCGCATGCGAAGGCGGTTCCGGGAGTGCGGGTGGCGTATGCGGATGAGCGCGAGATTCAGCATGCGCTCGATGCGGGCGCGCTGGTGGTGGTGATTCCGACGGTGCGGACGGTGGAAGAAGGCAAGGCGGGAAGAGACTGGACGTACTTCCCTCCGCTCGGCAAGCGCAGCCAGGGCGGCGGGCAGGCTTTTTCGCCGGAGTTCTGGGGAAATGTGCCGGGCGGGTACCGGAACACGGTCAACGACAATGTGGTGCTGATCGAGATGATCGAGACGGTGGGCGGCGCGGCGCAGGCGCGCGAGATCGCGGCGATTCCGGGCGTGGATGCGGTGTTTGCGGCGAGCGGCGATCTGGGGAATTTTTCCGGGTACAAGCAGGGCGATCCGGATTACGAACGGCTGATCAATGTGGTGCACGACGCGGCGATCGCGGCGGGGAAGAGGTTGTGCGGTCCGTTTGCGTGGCGCGACCGGCCGGATTTCACGTGCTTCCAGAATGCGAGCGAAACGGCGGCGATTGCGCGCGGCGCGGCGGCGGAGCTGGGGAATCTGAAGGACACGCAGGGGAAGCCGGAAGTGGGGCCCTACGCGGCGGGGAAGAAGTAGCCGTGGCTGAAGGGTTTGTGTGCGAACTCCGGTTCACGGGTATTCGGCTGCGAGCGTGGCCCGGAAAACTGGTACAGACAACCTTTTTCGCGTCGTCCCGGCTCTCGCGCAGAAGTTTTGTAACGCGAAAAAGGAGTCTGTCCCGGTTTTCCTCAGTGGCTACTTACGAGCAAAGGCCCTGAGCGCGGTTCTCACACAGTCTCTGAAGCCGCAGGTCCATGGACGGAGGTTCGATGAGTTATCGCGTACTTTCCATTGACGGCGGCGGGACCTGGGCGCTCATTCCGGTTCAGGCGCTGATCGCGCTCTACGGCGGCGACCGGGAGATTCCGCTCGATCGCGAGATCGTGCTCTTCTGCACATGCCCGAATGAAGTGACTGCGGCGAAGGCGGCGCTGGTGCTGCGGAAATACGGAATTACGCGCGTGCGTCCGCTGGTGGGCGGGGCGGACGCGTGGGCTGAAGTGCAGTCTGTTCCTCGATAATCCAGCTTAAATCCAGAACGTAAGCGCCGATGACGAAGTCGCCGAGGATGGTGGCGGCGGGGCCGGGAGGGAGTAACTGGTCGACGGCCCAGGCGACGAAGGTGGCGGCGAGCATCAGGCGTTTGAGAAGCGTGGTGCGGTCGGGGCGGATGATGAACTGGAGCACGGCGTAGCCGAGTCCGGCGAGCGCGAGCGGGGCGGAGCTGAGCCATGCGTGAAGATGGTCCGGGATGCCTTTGATCACGGCGGCGAGCAGGATGACGGAGGCGAGGAGCGCGGCTTTGGTGAGGACTTTGCTGATCGGCATGCGAATCTCGAAGTTTAGAATGCGGGTCATAAAAGACGCATGAACTTGAGACAAAGTCTTCGGTGTACGCCGGTTGAATTGCAGTTCGGCACGAGCGGGCGGCGCGGGCTGGTGGTGGATCTCACGCAGCTCGAGGTTTACATCAATGCTCTGGCGGAGCTCGAGTATCTGCAGTCGTTGCCGCGTGAAGAGGGCGGGATTGTGCGCAGCGAGGAGTTTTATTTCGCGCGCGATCTGCGGCCAAGTTCGGGGAAGATTGCGGAGGCGATCGTTCAGGCGATGCGCGATGCGGGGATGGCGCCGGTGAATCTCGGGTTGGTGCCGACGCCTGCGATCACGTACCACGCGCTCGAGCACGGGCGCGGCAGCATGATGATCACCGGGAGCCACATTCCGTTCGATCGCAATGGGTACAAGGCGAACAGTTCGAAAGGGGAGTTGCTGAAGGAGCAGGAGGGTCCGATCAATGCCCGCGTGGCGGAGGTGCGGGCGCGGTTGTACGCGGAGGATCCGGAGAGATCGGCGTTCGATGCGGATGGGAATCTGAAACAGCCGGTCGAATGGCCTCCGGAAACCCATACCGATTGGGTGCGCCGGTTTGCCGATTTCTTCCCTGGGAAACTGCTTGCGGGAAAGAGGGTGCTGGTTTATCAGCATTCGGCTGTCGGGCGCGATTTGCTGGTGGTGACCCTGCGGGAGCTGGGCGCGGAGGTGGTGCCGGCGGGGCGCAGCAATACGTTCGTGCCGATCGATACGGAGAACATCGGGGCGCCGGAGCTGGCGGCGATTCAGGCGCTGGTGGATGCAAATGGATCGTTCGATGCCGTGGTATCGACCGATGGCGACAGCGACCGGCCTTTGGTGCTGGGTGTGGAAAACGGCAAGGCGCCGTTCTTCGGCGGCGATCTGGTGGGGATGATTGTCGCGGAGTATCTGGGGGCGGATGCGGTGGTGGTGCCGGTGACCTGCAACGACGGCGTGGATCGCGGGGCGCTGGCGGGGGTGCTGGAGCCGAAGACGCGGATCGGGTCGCCGTTCGTGATTGCGGGGATGGAGGCGGCGCGGAAGAAGGGGAAGAAGCGGGTTTGCGGGTGGGAACCGAATGGCGGTTTCCTGGTGGGGTCGGATATCGAGCGCGATGGCAGAGTGTTGAAGGCTTTGGCGACTCGCGACGCATTTTTGCCGGTGGTGACGGTGCTGGTGGCGGCGGCGGAGCAGGGGTGCGCGGTGAGCGATCTGTTTGCCCGGCTGCCGCGGCGGTTCAGCAAGGCGGCGCTGGTGCGGAATTTCGCTCGCGCGGTGAGCCTGAAGATTCTGGAATCGCTGGATGAGGCGGCGGTTGCGCGGTATTTCAGTCCGGAGCTTGGGTTTGGGGCGGTGAGCCGCATCGACGGGACGGATGGGATTCGGGTGATGTTTTCGAATGGCGATGTGGCTCATGTGCGGCCTTCGGGGAATGCGGATGAGCTGCGGATCTATGCCGTGGCGGATTCGCAGGCGCGGGCGGATGAGATTGTCGCGATGGGAGTTCGGGAGCCCGATGGGATTCTGCGGGCGATGGAGATCGGCGTGATCGGACGCGGCTGAAAGCCGACGCCGAAAACGATGGCGCACCTGCGCGTTATCCCTCAGGCGTCCGGCGGGCGGCTGAAATTTCGCGGGCTGCCGAGCGCAGCCGTCAAGTGGGTGTAACCAAAACAAAAAAAACCGGATACCGGCGAACGGCCGATGTCCGGCCTTTTTGTTTTTCCGACAGCTTTCTTATGGACTTCTAATGCCCTGGCCCCTAACCTGCAATTGGGTGGGTAAGCCATGAGAGTTCAAAAGCATGCGGAGTTCGAGGTCATCGAGCGGCCGCAGAGCGATGGCGGGCTGGATCTGGTGGTTCCGTTCACGACGCCGGTGCTGACGCAGGCGGCGCTCGACGCTGCCAATCAGATGGGGACCGGGCTGAATGCATCGATTCGCCTCGTGAAGGTGCAGGTGGTGCCGTTTCCGATGGATCTGAATCAGTCGCCGGTGGCGCTCGATTTTGTGCGGGAGCAGATGCGGCATTTCCGGTCGGAACTGGAAACGCAGCCGGAGATCCGGCTGACGCGCGAGCACACGCCGGGCCTCGTGGGCACGCTCAGGCCGAATTCGGTGGTGGTGATTGCCTATCGCAAGCGGCCGTGGCGGACGCGTGAAGAGCGCCTGGCCCAGGCGCTGTGGAAAGCGGGATATCACGCGGTGCTGACGGGAGAAGCAAATGCCTGACGTTATCTACTGCCTTGTTATGGTGGGTTTCTTTGTCGTGGCCTGGTGGATGGTGCGGGCCTGCGAAAAACTGTAAGGATTAAACCATGGATTATCTGATTGCCGGAATCGTTTCGGTGGCATTGTGCGTGTACCTGCTGTACGCGCTGCTCAAGCCGGAGAAATTCTAAATGACTGCGAATGGCTGGTTACAGATCGCGATCTTCTTTGCGCTGATTCTGGCGTGCGCGAAGCCGCTCGGAACTTTTATCGCGACAATTATCGAAGGGCGGAAGAATTTCCTCTCGCCCGTGCTGGGGCCGGTGGAAAAACTGATTTACCGGCTGAGCGGGGTTCGCCTGAATGCGCAGGGCGAGCCGGAAGAGCAGCACTGGACGCGTTATGCGGCGTCGCTGCTGGCGTTCAGCCTGTTCAGCGCGCTGCTGCTCTATGCGATGCAGCGGCTGCAGAAGTGGCTGCCGTTCAATCCCCAGGGGTTCAGCCAGGATAACGTGAGCCCGGACCTCGGCTTCAATACGGCCGCGAGCTTCGACACCAACACGAACTGGCAGAGCTATGTGCCGGAGACGACGCTGAGTTATTTCGTGCAGATGGCCGGGCTGACGGTGCACAACTTCCTCTCGGCCGCTGCCGGACTCGGCATCGCGATGGCGCTGGTGCGCGGGTTTGCCCGGCAATCGGTGAAGACAATCGGCAATTTCTGGGCGGACATGACGCGCGCGACGCTGTATGTGCTGCTGCCGATTTCGATCATCGGCGCGCTGGTTCTCGTGTCGCAGGGCGTGATTCAGAACCTGCATCCGTACACGGTGGCGACCACGGTCGAAGGCGTGAAGCAGACGATCGGGCAGGGTCCGGTGGCCTCGCAGGAAGTGATCAAGATGCTGGGCACGAACGGTGGCGGATTCTTCAATGCGAATTCGGCGCACCCGTTCGAGAACCCGACGCCGTTCAGCAATCTGTTCCAGATGTTCCTGATTTTCCTGATCCCGGGAGCGCTGACTTACACGTTCGGCAAGATGGTGCGGGATACGCGGCAGGGCTGGGCCTTGTTTGCCGCCATGACGGTGCTGTTCCTCGCGGGCGTGGTGACTGCTTACTACTTTGAGCAGAAGGGCACGCCGATGCTGGCGAAGGCCGGCATCGAGCAGGTGGTAACGGATACGCAGCCGGGCGGCAACATGGAAGGCAAGGAGACGCGCTTCGGCATTGCGAATTCGGCGCTGTTTGCCACCGTGACGACGGATGCGAGCTGCGGCGCTGTCAACTCGATGCACGACAGCTTTACGCCGCTCGGCGGGCTGGTACCGCTGTTCAATATCGAGCTGGGCGAAGTGGTGTTCGGCGGCGTGGGCGCGGGTCTCTACGGCATGCTGATGTTCGCCATTCTGGCCGTGTTTATCGCCGGCCTGATGGTGGGACGCACGCCGGAGTATCTGGGCAAGAAGATCGAGAAGAAGGAAGTCAAAATGGCGATGATCGCCATGCTGGTGCTGGCGGCGAGCGTACTGTTCTTCTCGGGCGCGAGCTCGGTGGTCGAGTTCGCGGCGAAGAGTTACTGGAACGCGCCGGGCGCGGCGGCGGCGAATACGAACAATCCGGGCGCGCACGGGCTTTCGGAAATTCTGTACGCTTATACGAGCGGCACGGGCAACAACGGAAGCGCGTTTGCGGGCATCAATGCCAATACGCCCTGGTACAACCTGACGATCGGATTCGCGATGCTGATCGGGCGCTTCCTGATGCTTTTGCCGCTGCTGGCGATCGCGGGATCGCTCGCGGAAAAGAAGCAGGTGCCGGTATCGGCGGGTACGTTCCCCACGCATGGTCCGCTGTTTGTGACGCTGATGGTGGGTGTGGTGGTGATTGT
>DASPQQ010000389.1:0-30508 GCA_035624885.1 Bryobacteraceae bacterium
CTGACGCGGCCATCAACCCCGGCAACAGCGGCGGGCCGCTGGCCAACATCGCCGGCGAAGTGGTCGGCATCAACACGATGATTGCCAGCCGCAGCGGCGGTTACCAGGGTATCGGGTTCGCCATGCCGATCAATACGGCGGTGAACGTCTACAACCAGATCATCAAAAACGGCCACGTGACGCGCGGTTCGATCGGCATCACGTTCAAGGACGATACGGGTGAGAATCACTCGGCGCTCCTGAAGGTCTATGGCGCCGATCATGGCGTGTTCGTCGACTCGGTGGTCGCCAACGGCCCGAGCGACAAGGCCGGCATGAAGCCGCAGGACGTGGTGACCTCGATCAATGGCCATGAAGTGCGCAAGGGCCAGGATCTGATCGACCTCGTGGCGGAAAGCCCGATCGAGAGCACGATCAAGGTCGCGGTCATCCGCGACAAGAAGCCGATGGTGCTGAACGTCGTGGTGGGCGACCGCACGAAGATCTTCGCCGAGCAGTACGGCGGCAAGAAGCAGGACAACGACAACGGCCAGTCCGACACGACCGAGATGAAGTTCGGGATGTCGGTGCAGTCGCTGCGGCAGTCGGATCGCCAGAGCCTGAGCTTCAAGGGCGAAGGCGGCGTGCTGATTTCCTCGGTGGAACCGGGCTCATTCGCCGACGATATCGGCCTGGCGAAGGGCGACATCATCGTGGAACTGAACCGGCAGGAAGTCGGTTCGCCGGACGACATCCGCCGCATTCAGGGCACTCTGAAAGTCGGCGATGCCGTCGCGTTCCATGTGATGCGGCGCACGATGGGTCCGCGCGGCGGCGGCGACTGGCAGTCGCTGTTCGTGGCCGGGACCGTTCCCGCGCAGCAGCAGTAAGAGCGGGCGTTCATTCGTAGAATAGAGGGGGCAGTTCGCTGCCCCCTTTCTTTTTGCATTGTGAAGAGTGCCTGTTTCCTGTTTCTGATCTCGGTGCTGGCGGCGTCGGTGGCTTTGCCGCAGGCGGCCACGCCGCCCGCGCAGAAGGCTCCGCCGAAAGCAGCCACGAAGACGGCAACTCCTCAGAAAGCGGAGCCGAAGGCCGCGCCCAAGGCGGAACCCAAAGCGGAATCGAAGGCCGCGCCCAAAGCGGCTCCGAAGGCTGCCGGAACCACGGCCGCGGCCACGAAGAAGGCGCCTGCAACAAAGACCGGGACGGCAACGAAGAAGACGTACAAGTCGGCGAAGAAGAACGGTCCTCCCGCGCAGACGTGGCGCAACCGGCAACTGGCCCCGACGGCCTCCCGCTACAAGGAAATTCAGCAGGCCCTGGCGGACAAGGGGTATCTGAAGACGGAACCGAACGGTGTCTGGGACGCGCAGTCGGAAGAGGCGCTGAAGCGGTTTCAGACCGACCGGAATCTGCCGCCGACGGGCAAGATCACTTCGCAGTCTCTGATCGGTTTGGGACTGGGTCCGAAGCCTCCGGAGCCGATCACGGCTCCGCCGCAGCCGGATACTCCTCCGCCCGCGACGAATCCCTGATTCACTGCAGCGAGATCACGACACCGGACTGCGTTGAGACGCCGCCGGCCGAACTGATCTCACTGCCTGATGGCCTCATGGCAACATAGGACGAGGCTGTCGATGATTATCGGTGTTCCGAAGGAAATCAAGGACCACGAAACGCGGGTGGGCCTCGTGCCCAGCGGCGCGACGGCGCTGCGCGAAGCGGGGCATGAAGTGCTCGTCCAGACTCACGCGGGCGAAGGCAGCACGATCTCGGACGCGGAATACCGGCAGGCCGGCGCGACCGTCGTGGGATCGGCGGAAGAAGTCTGGTCGAAGGCCGATCTGGTCGTCAAGGTGAAAGAACCGCAGCCGGCGGAGTACGAGTTCTTCCGTCCCGATCTCACGCTGTTCACCTACCTGCATCTGGCGCCGCTGCCGGAACTCACGTCGGAGATGCTCAACTCCGGCATGACGGGGGTCGCCTACGAGACGATTGTCGAACGCGACGGGAGCCTGCCGCTTCTGACGCCGATGAGCGAAGTGGCGGGCCGCATGGCGGTGCAGGTGGGCGCGCAGTATCTGGAACGGCCCTACGGCGGACGAGGCATGCTGCTGGGCGGCGTGCCCGGCGTGGCGCCGGCCAATGTGCTGATTCTGGGCGGCGGCGTGGTGGGCACGAACGCGGCGCGCGTTGCGCTCGGCATGGGCGCGCACGTGACGATCATCGACCGGAATCTGAACCGGCTGCGCGAACTCGACGACATTTTCAACGGCATGGTGGTGACGCTGGCGTCGAATGCGTGGACGATCTCGGAAACGCTGAAGCTGACCGACCTCGCCATCGGCAGCGTGCTGATTCCGGGCGCCGCGGCGCCGAAGCTGGTGCGGCGCGAGATGGTGGCGGGGATGCGGCGCGGCTCGGTGGTGGCGGACGTCGCGATCGATCAGGGCGGATGTTTCGAAACGTCCCGCCCGACAACCCACACCGATCCGGTTTATACCGTCGACAATGTGATTCACTACTGCGTTTCGAACATGCCGGCCGCCGTGCCGCACACTTCGACTTTCGCGCTCACCAACGCGACGTTCCCTTATCTCGTCGAGATCGCGAACAAGGGCCTTGAACGCGCCTGCGCCGAGCATCCCGGGATTCGCGCGGGCGTCAATGTCTGGCGCGGCCATGTGACCAACCGCGCGGTCGCGGAATCGCAGAACAGACCGTTCCGGGAGAGTTTTTAAAAGGAGCCAATTTTGCCCGCATTAACGCAACTGGACGCTGAAGAGAAGCTGTTTCGCGATACCGTGCGCCGCTTTGCGCGCGAACGGATCGCGCCGAAGGTCAAAGAGATGGAAGAAGCCAGTCTCTTCGACAAAGGGCTGATCAAAGAATTCTTCGAGCTGGGGCTCATGGGGATCGAAGTGCCCGAAGAGTATGGCGGCCAGGGCGGCAGCTTCTTCCAGTGCGCGCTGGCGATCGAAGAGATTTCGGCGGTGGATCCTTCGGCCGGCGTGGTGGTGGATGTGCAGAACACGATCGTCAACAACGCCATCGTCCGCTGGGGGACGGAAGACCAGAAGAAGAAGTATCTCTCGAAGCTCACGAGCGGGACGGTCGGGTCGTACGCGCTGTCGGAAGCGGGCTCGGGTTCGGACGCGTTTGCGCTGGCGACAACGGCGGCGGATCGCGGCGATCATTTCGAACTGAACGGACGCAAGCTCTGGATCAGCAATGCGGCGGAAGCGGGAATCTACGTGCTGTTCGCGAATGCGAATCCGGCGGAAGGATACCGCGGGATCACCGGGTTCATCGTGGAGCGCGGATTTCCCGGCTTCAGCGTGGGCAAGAAGGAAGACAAGCTCGGGCTGCGGTCTTCTTCCACCTGCGAGCTGATCATGGACCATTGCAGGGTGCCGAAGGAGAACATGCTGGGCGAGGTGGGCAAGGGCTACAAGATCGCGATCGAGACGCTGAACGAGGGGCGGATCGGCATTGGCGCGCAGCTGACCGGCCTCGCGCAGGGCGCGCTCGACCACGCCATCCGGTACTCGAAAGAACGCAAGCAGTTCGGCAAGCCCATCGCGGATTTCCAGGCGGTGCAGCTCGATCTGGCCAGGATGGCGGTGGAAGTGGAGGCCGCGCGCCTGCTGGTTTACAACGCGGCGCGGCTCAAGGATGCAGGCGAGCCGTTTGTGAAGGAAGCGGCGATGGCGAAATATTACGCTTCGGAGATCGCCGAGAAAGTGGCGTCGAAAGCCATCGAAGTGCATGGCGGCGTTGGCGTTACGAAGGATTACCCGGTGGAAAAGCTGTACCGCGACGCCAAGATCGGCCGTATTTACGAGGGAACCAGCAACATCCAGCTCCTCACCATCGCCAGGAAACTATTGGGATAATAAGAACGTCTCACAGGTGTTCAAAAATCAGGTGACCCGAATGCGCCCACTACTCTTTGTCTCCGTATTCGCGGCGCTTGCCGGAAGCGCTGTCCCCGTTCACGCTCAGGATCCTTCTCCGGATGAAATCATCCGCAAGTTTGCCGCAAAAGAGGCAGAGTTCCGCAAGGCCCGCGAGAACTATACCTACCGGCAATCCGTGAAGCTGGAGGAACTGGACGGCGGCGGCAACGTGCAGGGAAAGTGGGAGATCGTCTCCGACATCGTGTTCGGGCCGAACAAGCAGCGCACGGAAAAGGTGGTTTACGCGCCGCCGAACACGCTGCGCAACATCATCCTCACGCCGCAGGACGATCAGGATCTGCGCAGCGTGCAGCCGTTCGTGCTGACGAGCGATGACATCGGGAAATACGACATCCACTACGTGGGCAAGCAGAGACTCGACGAGATCGACTGCTACCAGTTCACCGTGAAGCCGAAGCAGATGGTGAAGAACGAGCGGTATTTCGAAGGCGATATCTGGGTGGATGACCGCGATCTGCAGATCGTGAAGACCTACGGCAAGGGCGTGGGCGTGCTCAAGAAGAACGAGGATAACCAGTTCCCGAAGTTCGAAACCTATCGCGAACAGATCGACGGGAAATACTGGTTCCCCACTTACACGCGCGCCAACGATACGCTGCACTTCCGCGACATGTCGCAGCGCATCCGCATGACGGTGAAGTACGAGAACTACAAGCGGTTCGGTTCGGAATCGAGCGTCACGTTCGGCGACGTTGTCAACGATCCGCAACACTGATCGCGTGCCAGGATAAATCTATGGCATCGACAAGGATTGTGGTCAATAACGACGGTTCGATTCGCGTGGAAGGGGATTTCGAGATCTGCGACCCGACCGGCCAGCCGTTCGGTCTGGGCGGGCGAACGGTGATCGGGCTGTGCCGGTGCGGCCAGTCGCAGAACAAGCCGTTCTGCGACGGCTCGCACAAGCGCACGGGTTTCCACGATACGGTTACAGCGCGCGATCTGCCCACGCCGCAGCCGAAAGCCTGAGTATTTCCAGCCGGTCCTAACGGCGAACCAGCTCGAAGGCGATGCCGCGTCCGAGGCCGCGCGCGTGGGCGAGCGAGACCCAGAGGAACCCCAGAGGTTCCGTGAAACGGGCCATGCGCAGTGGACCGGCGTCGACCGGATCGAAGCCGAGGTCGGCGATGAGGCTGCCGACCGTGGCTCTCGCGTCCGGATCATCTCCGCAGTAGAAGGCGGCTGCTTTCGTATCGCCGAAGGCGGGATCGGCCATGATCTCGGCGCCCATGTGGTTGAAGGCTTTCACCACCTTTGCGCCCCGGGCCCACTGGGCCACGATCTCGCCGCCTGAAGTTGTGGTGCCGGCCGAGAGGCCGCTGAAGTCCTTCAGGAGCGGAAGGGATGGGTCGATCAGGATCTTGCCCGCTACGCTCTCGCAATCGATGATGGCCTGTTCGATGCCCTCCCAGCGGACCGCCATGAGAATCACGTCGTTCTCTTTCGCGGCTTCGGCCACCGATGCCACTTTCGCGGTGGGGCCGGCCTGCGCGAGAAGATCGGCCAGGGGTTCTGCCTCGCCGCGGCGCGTACCGAACGTTACGCTGTGACCTTTTCTCGCCCACTTGCGGCCGAGCGTGGCCCCGACCATTCCCGCCCCGATGATTGCGATGCGCATCCCCCCATTATTTCCCGGCCTCTGTTCCGGCCCGGCGATCGCGGCCGGAGTTTCAGCGGGAAACAGGGATTTCCAGTTTCGCTCCGAGACGCTCCACTCGTTGCCGCGCTTTGCCGTAGTCGACGAAGTTGGCGATCATGTTGGCCAGATCGCTGGCGTAGTCGGCGTTGGCTTCGAGATAGTCGTTGTACTCGAGCAGCGTGTGCTTTTTGTCGTTGACATGCTCGATGGCGGCGGTGATGTAGCCGCCCAGTTCGTCGAGATAGGGCTCGATGCGGTCGATGGCGGTCTTCTGCCAGGGCGAAGCCGTGGCTCTTGCGTCTTTCAGCTTCTGCGCCTGCCTGCCGAGCGCGTTGGCGTGCTCACGAATTATGTTGAGTGCCTCGGCGTGGCTTTGCCAGCTGACGTTCTGACGGGTGAAAGTTTCCATCTGGACCGCGTCTTCCTTGAGCTGGTAAGCCATGGTCTTGGCTTCGGAAAGCAGCTTCGAAACCTGCTCGGAGTCCGGAACCTCCGCAGCCCTCACGGTCGGCGAGGCGAGCAGGAATCCGGCGATCGCTGCCCATGCAAACGATTTGCTCTTCTTCATAAGCGAGCTCCTGAGAGACGAAGGGCACGAAAGGTTCCGCTGCGAAAGGCGGGGTAAATGTCTGAAACGCGGCGCTTCTGCGCGATTCGCAGCTATCGGGCGTGCGCCGGTTGACGCACTCTGAGCGGGGCGGCACAATCGCGGAAACTTCGCCGTCCGCTGAAACGCGTTCGCGGGAGGGGCCGTCGTCTGTTCTTGCCCGGGACACTCGCAACTGGTTACTCAATATTTGTAAATCCTCAATGGCAGCGGTTGCTGTCGGTGCTGGGGATGGATGTCAGCTATGAGCGCTGCGTCGGGAGCGAGCTGTTCACGCGCGACGGGCGCACGATTGTCGATTTCCTTTCCGGTTACTGTGTCCATAACGCGGGGCACAATCATCCCGGGATCATCGCGGCCATCCAGATCGAACTGGACCGGCGCGGTCCGGCGATGCTGCAGAGCCACGTGCCGGAGCTGGCCGGCGAGCTGGCGAACCGTCTTTGCGATCTGGCCGGAGGGCGCCTCGAGAAGGTGTTCTTCTGCAGCTCGGGCAGCGAGGGCGTGGAGGCCGCCATCAAGTTTGCGCGCGCGAAGACCGGGCGCATCGGGCTGCTCTACAACGACGGCGCATTTCACGGGCTGACGTGCGGGGCGCTGTCGCTGATGGGAGATCCGTTCTGGCGCGGCAATTTCGGCCCCATGCTCGGCGGGACGGAGGCGATTCCGTTCGGGGAGCTCGAGCCGCTCGAGAAGCACCTGGCCACGCGAAAGTTCGCGGCTTTTTTCATGGAGCCGGTTCAATCGGAAGGCGGCATCAGGGTGCCTTCGCGGGAATACATGCAGGGCGCGCAGGCGCTTTGCCGCAGGTACGGAACGCTGTTCGTGCTCGACGAAGTGCAGACCGGGATGTTTCGCACCGGCCCGTTTCTTGCGGCGCACAGCTTCGGCGTGGAGCCGGACATGGTTGTGCTCGCCAAGGCGCTGAGCGGAGGATTGATTCCGGCTGGCGCGGTGCTGATGACGGACGCCATCCACGAATCCGTCTTCGACTCGCTGCGCAACTCGATCATTCATGCTTCTACGTTCAGCGAGAACAGCCTTTCGATGCGGGCGGGACTTGCGACGCTCGACGTGCTGGAGCGCGAACGGCTGGGCGAAAGAGCGATGCTGGCCGGCGAGGCCCTGCGCGAAAAACTGCGCAGCGCGCTGTCGGGCTACGAAATGGTGAGCGGGATCCGCGGCGCCGGTTTGCTCTCGGGCATTGTGTTTGTTCCGCCGAAACGCATGTCGCTGCGGATTCCGTTTGAGGCTTTCCGCGCGATTCATCCCGGCATGTTCGGGCAGGTGATGGTCATGCGGCTCTTCCGCGACCACGGGTTCCTGACCCAGATGTGCGGAAATAATTTCATGGTGCTCAAGGCCGCGCCGCCGCTTGTGGTCACGGACGAACAGATCGACCGGTTCGCGGCGGCGGTCGCCAGCGTGGTGGATGAGGCGCACAGCTCGGCTTCGTTCTGGACCGAAGCGCTTGGCATGGCGCGAAGGGTGGTCAACGTTTGATGCGCGCACTGCCGCTGCTGCTGCTGATCCTGCCGGCGCCGGCCGGTGCGCAGACGCTGCTCGATACCGGCTATCACCAGATGTACGACCTCGATTTCGATGGCGCGCATCGCAGTTTCGAGCGGTGGATCGTACAGCATCCTGACGACGCGATGGGCCCTGTATCGGATGCGGCGGCTTATCTGTTTGCCGAGTTCGACCGGCTGCATATTCTGCAATCGGAGTTCTTCCTGCACGACACGTTTCTGAAAGTGAAGCCATTGCCCGATCCGAAGGTCAAGGTTCTGTTCGAGGCATCGGCGGAGAAAGGCCGGGCGGCGGCCGAAGCAACGCTGGCGCGGGATCCGCGGAATGCCGGCGCGCAACTGGCCAGCGCCATCCGGTACGGGCTGCGCGCCGATTATTCCGGCCTGATCGAGAAACGATATCTCGCGTCGCTGAGCGAGATGAAGGCGGGCCGGGCCATCGCGGAATCGCTGATCGCGGCGCATCCGGATCTGGGCGATGCGTATCTCGCAGTGGGCGTCGAAAACTATGTGCTGAGCCAGAAGGCCGCGCCGGTGCGTTTCCTGCTGCGGATGGGCGGGGCGCAGACCGACTATGAGCGCGGCGTGCGCGACGTTTCGCTGACGGCGGAGCGCGGGCATTACCTGGCGCCTTATGCGCGCGTGCTGCTGGCAGTGGCGGCGCTGCGCGACAACAATACGGCCCGCGCCAGGACGTTATTGCAGGGCCTCGTGGCCGAGTACCCGCACAATCCGCTCTATGCGCAGGAACTCGCGAGGCTGCGCCAGGGATCTTCATGAACATTGTGAGCGCTTCGAGCGCGTTTCCGAAACACTATTACCCGCAGCAGGCGCTGGCCGAGAGATTCCGGGCGCACTGGGGCGCGAAGCTGGAGAATCCGCAGATTCTCGACTGGCTGCACCAGAAGGTTGCGGTCGACGGGCGATATCTGGCGTATCCGGCCGAGAGCTATGAGAACCTGCGCGATTTCGGCGAGGCGAACGACCTCTGGATCGATGCGGCAATGGATCTGGGCGAACGCGCCATTCACTGCGCGCTGAAGCGGGCAGGTGTGAGCGTGCAGGATGTGGGCGCGCTGTATTTTGTGTCGATCACCGGCATTGCCAGCCCGTCGATCGATGCGCGGCTGATCAACCGCATGGGCTTTTCACCCGGCCTGCGCCGTGTGCCGGTCTTCGGCCTCGGATGCGTAGCGGGCGCCGCGGGGATTTCGCTCGCCGCGGATTATGTGCGGGCGCATCCGAAGCGGATCGCCGTGCTGCTCGCGGTGGAATTGTGTTCGCTCACGATTCAGCGCGAGGACCTTTCGATGGCGAATCTGATTTCAGCCGCTCTGTTCGGCGATGGCGCGGCGGCCGTGGTGGTCGCAGGCGCGGACAGAGGACTCACCGGGCCTCGCATCGTGGCCACACGCTCCGTCTTCTATCCCGAGACCGAAGACGTGATGGGCTGGGACATCTCGGCAAAGGGATTCCGGATTGTTCTTTCGGCGGGAGTGCCGGAGATGGTCACGAAGCATCTCGCGGGCGATGTCGATGCCTTCCTCACGGAAAACGGGCTGACGCGCGGCGAGATCGGAAGCTGGATCATTCACACCGGCGGGCCGAGGGTGCTCGAGGCCGTCCAGGATTCGCTGGATCTGCCGGAGGGCGCGTTGGGCGCATCGTGGGATTCTCTGCGCAGGACAGGCAATCTTTCTTCGGCTTCGGTGCTCTGCGTACTGGAAAAGTTCATGATGGAGCGAAGGCCGAAGCCGGGTACGTGGAGCGTGCTTTCGGCCATGGGGCCGGGATTCTGCTCGGAGCTGGTGTTGCTGCAGTGGTGAAGCGCGACATTGTCGTGGTGGGAGGCGGACCGGCGGGCCTGGCGGCGGCGATTGCGGCCCGCCAGCGCGGGATGCGGGTCACCGTGGCCGACAGCGCCATGCCTCCGATCGACAAAGCGTGCGGCGAAGGCCTGATGCCCGATGCACTCGCGGCGCTCAGCCGGCTGGGCATCCAGGTACGGCCGGAAGATTCGTTCCCGTTTCGTGGCATTCGTTTCATCGACCGGGGACGCACCGTGGAAGCGGGCTTTCCGCACCGGGTGGGGCGCGGCGTGCGGCGCACGAAGCTGCATCTGGCGATGCTCGCCCGGGCGCAAGCCATGGGTGTCGAGTTCCGGTGGGGAACACACGTCAGTCTCAATGAACTGAGCGCGCACGAGGGATGGGTCATCGGCGCGGATGGCGCGAATTCCGCCGTGCGCAAATGGGCGGGACTTGAGACGCCCGTCAAAGAGCGGGTCCGCTATGGGTTTCGGCGGCACTACAGGATCCGGCCGTGGTCCGAGTATGTGGAGATCTACTGGACGAGCGGGGGCTATCAGATTTACGTAACGCCGGTCGCGGTGGACTGTGTCTGTGTCGCGATCATCACAAACGATCCGAAGCTGCGCCTCGATGCGGCGCTGCAGGGTGCTCCCGAACTGAGCGAACGGCTGCAGGGATGCGAGATCACATCGGCCGATCGCGGTTCGGTTTCGGCCTCGCGCCGGCTGCGCGCGGTTTCGCGCCATCGCGTGGCGCTTATCGGCGATGCATCGGGCTCCGTTGATGCGATTACCGGGGAAGGCCTGTGCCTCGCGTTCCGGCAGGCGGAGACTCTGGCGGGTGCGATCGAGCGCGGCGATCTGGCCGCATATCAGGCGGAGCACCGGCGGATCGCGCGGCGTCCGTGGTGGATGGCGAAGCTCCTCCTCTCGCTCGGCGATCATGCGGCTTTCCGGTTCGCCGCCATGCGCGCGATGCAGGCGTGCCCGCCGGTCTTCGAGACGATGCTCGCCTTCCACGTGGGTTCTCTATATGAAAAAAGCCCTTCTTTATCTCCTGCTGGCCGCTCCGGCCATGTTCGCGCAGGAGACGACTCTGGATCTCGATCCCGCCGGGACTCAGGTCCAGTTCACGTTAAGTGATGTGCTCCATACCGTGCATGGATCGTTCCGGCTGAAGCACGGATCGATGCGCTACGACTTTGCAGCCGGGAAGGCTTCGGGCGAGATCGTGATCGACGCGCGCAGCGGCGACAGCGGCAGCGGCGCGCGCGACAGGCGCATGCACAAAAACGTGCTCGAAAGCGACCGGTTTCCCGAAATCGCGTTTCTGCCGGATCGTATCGAGGGATCTCTCGCGAAGGCGAAAGTTCACGGCACGTTCCGGATCCATGGCCAGGACCATGAGATGACCATGGAGATGACGGGAACGCCGAACGGGACGCGGCTCGACGTCAAGGGACAATTCCTCGTCCCTTACGTGCAGTGGGGGATGAAGGACCCGAGCACGCTGATCCTGAAGGTCGGCAATACGGTCACGATTGACGTGACCGCCTCCGGCCAGACGCGGTAGCTCAGAGGGAGAGAAGGAGCCGAATATCCCCGCCCGCGGAAAGTCCTCCGGACATCAGGGCTGTTTGCGCTCGGTGAGAGCGCGGTGGAATCGCCACCGAATGGCTCCGTCGCGAATCGAGCAGGAGGACGCAGGCGTCATCCGGCCGTTCGAACCCTGCAGCGTCCCTGAGCTGCCTTTTCCCCTTTGACCACGATCAGGAAGCGATCGGCACGCTGCCGCGGATTCCGCCGGTGGCCATGCCGCGCGCCGGACGCGGCGCATCTTCGAGAACGGCAATCCACCAGGCGTTGAAGTCCGATCCGGGACGCGCGGTCCAGGGCTGCGTCTGATTCTGCGAGGCGTGCGCGAAGCCGATGATGATCGCGGTCGTGTGGCCTTTCGCTGCGTCCGGAAGCGTCACTGTCACGCCGCTGAGGCTTTCCCCGTCGATGGCCGGAAACGAATCGGCCCGGCAGGCAAGAGCACCGGGGAGCAGCAGGCGGGAATACGCATACCGCCATTGTGGCTTACTGGGTCGCGACGGCGGTCGTCTGCGACCACTGCTGGCCGCTGGCATCGACGCCGCTGACCACGAAGGTCAGAGTGGATGGCATCGGCGACCACTGAACGAGCAGTTGAGCGGTGAGGGTCCCGTGCGCCGCGAGTTTCGTTGTCCCGAAGAAAGCGGCGATTTCGGAGGAAAAGCTGGTGCCGTTGATGGTGAGGCCGGTGAGCGTTGAGGCGACTCCGGACTGCTCCTGCACTTCGAGAGTGACCGGGAAGCCGGGCTGCTCGGTGGTACCCTTCACGGCTGAGAGCGCGACGTTCGAGGCCGTCACGGTCACCTGAACAGTCGCGGTCGCTCCGGAGTATGCCGCGGTGATCGTGTTGGCGCCGACGGCGAGGCTCGATCCGGGCAGGGAGAGCGTGGCGCTGCCGGCCTTGATGGAGGCCGAGCCGAGCGATGTTGTGCCGCTGGTGAGAGTGGCCGTCCCCGACGCGACGGCGCTGCCGCCGGCGGTCTTCGCCGTGATGGTCAGCTGCGTGGATGCGTTCTGGGCGATGGTCGCCGGAGATGCGGTGATCGCGAGAGTGACGGACGCGGAAGGCGCCGTCACGCTGACAGTCACGGAACCGGCGGAAGCCGTAAAGGCAGCTGCGCCGGAATAACTGGCCGTGATCACGTTCCGGCCGGCGCCGAGGCTCGAGCCTTTGACGGTAATGGAGGCCGTGCCGTTGGCTGCGAGCGTGGCGCTGCCGAGCGTCGTCGAACCAACGGTGAACGAAACGTTGCCGCCCGGAGTGGTGCTGCCCGAAGCGGCCTTCACCGTGGCGGTGAGCTGGGTTGAGGCGGTTGAGGCAATGCTGGCCGGACTGGCGGAGACCGAGGTTGTAGTGGCGGTCAGCGGCGCGTTGACGACGACCGAGAGGGAAGCCGATGAACCGGAGAACGCGGTTGCGCCGGAGTAAGTCGCGGTGATGGTGTTGGAGCCGACCGCGAGCTTGCTGCCCTTGACCGTCAGGGTCGCGGTCTCGACCCCGCCGACGGGAGCCAGGGTCGCGAGGCCCAGCACCGTGCTTCCGAGGCTGAAGTTCACCGTTCCCGATGGCAGGCCGTTGCCGCTCGCGGGCTTCACCGTCGCGGTCAGGACAGTCGATCCCGTCTGCTCGATGGTGGTTGGGTTGGCGGAGACAAGGGTTGTCGTCGCGGCTGGCGG
Source organism: Bryobacteraceae bacterium (assembly GCA_035624885.1). GTDB lineage: Bacteria > Acidobacteriota > Terriglobia > Bryobacterales > Bryobacteraceae > BOG-234. The sequence continues at coordinate 12,818 of DASPQQ010000389.1, forward strand.
CGCCGTGACGGTCACGCTCACCGCCTTCGACGTGGAACCACCGAATGTCGAATTGGCGGCGTAGACGGCGGTGACGGCGTTCGTGCCGACCGAGAGCGCGCTCGCATTGACGCTCAGGGAAGCAGATCCGGACGTCAGGTTCGCGGTGCCAAGGTTCGTGGTTCCCGCCATGAACGTGACTGCGCCCGAAGGTGCGGTGCTGCCGCTCGCGGCTTTGACGGTCGCGGTGAGCTGGGTGGAACCCGACGTCGTGATCGAAGCGGGACTGACGGTGAGCGTCGTGCTTGTCGTGATGAGCGGTACGGTCACGGTGACGGTCACCGATGCCGAAGAACTCGCGAAAGAGCCGGTGGGAGCATAATTCGCGTTCAGAACATTCGAACCGGCGCTGAGGCTGGTAGCTTTCACCGTGATGCTCGCGCTTCCGTTCACCAGCGTTGCCGATCCGAGAGTCGTTCCGCCGTCGGTGAACGTGACGCTGCCGGTCGGCGCGGTGGTGCCACTGACGGCTTTCACGAGCGCCGTAATCGTGGTGCTGGCCGATTGCGCGATCGACGACGGATTGGAGGTCAGCGTCATCGTGGTTCCGGTCGCGGCGGGAAGGCTGGTCCAGTTTGAGACCAGGTTGAAGGCATCAACCGAGCCGAGGCCGGTTACGAGGTCGTATCCCGGGCCGGCATTGTAGCCGAACGATCCTGTCGTGCAGCCGGTGGTGCCGGTTTTGCAGGGAACGACATTGTTTCCCGCCGTGATGTCGTGAAAGATGGTGGTGGTGCCCTGCGCGAGGCTGTAAAGATTCGGGTTGATATTGCCGAGGCCGGCTTTCGACTGCACGCCCTTCGCCACGAGGTACTGGTTCAGGATCGAAACAAGACCGGCGAAGACCGGCGAGGAAGCCGACGTGCCGCCCACTGCCGTCAGGTTCCCGTTCGTGTAGAGCAGATAGCCGTCGTGATCGGCCGAGGCCGTGAGCGCGACGTCGGGCACATCGCGGTCATTATCGTTCGGAACGCCGGCGCCGGACTGCCACCAGGGCTTGCGGAACGTGACGCTGGCGCCGCCGCCGCTGGCCGCGATGCCGCCGCCGTTCGACGAATCGTTCCAGGCTTTCTCGGGCAGGTAGCCGGTGGCCGAAGCGAAGGTCGAGCTGTTTTTCGAGGCCCATCCCTGGCCGTTGGCTTCATTGAATTCCGAACCGCCCACCGCCGTGACTTCGGGAATATCCGCCGGGAACGTGACGGACGGGCCATTGACCGCGATCATCGCGTCGTAATCGCAGCCGGCCGCGCCCGAGTCGCCCGACGAATTCATCCAGGTGATGCCCTGCGAGTTGGCCTGCTGGGCGAGGGTGCGATAAGTCGAGGGGCTGCCGGCTTCGCAGCTCCCGTAGCTCATGCTGATCACGGGCGCGACGTTCTGATCAATGGCGTACTGGAGCGATTCGAAGACATTCTGCGAATAAACGTAGATGATGGTCGCGTTGCGGGCCACGGCTCCGGACCATTCCAGGTCCAGATCGGCTTCGGTCTCATCCGCCGCGCTCACGCCCGGATCGGCGCCGTCGAGCAGAAGTTGCGGGTCGTTCGCGGGGAGACCGAACTGGCTGCGGAAGCCACGGATGTCGGAAAGATTGATGTCCGTCTGGCCGATGATCGCCAGCTTCTGGCCGGTGCCATCGAAGCCCGCGGCGTAAAGGGCCGCGATGTCGTAGATGGTCGCCAGATCGTCCGGCGCGAGATAGTGGTTGCCGTTGGACGCATTGAATTCGGGACGCGGTTTGGTCCGGGCCGGCGGCTTCGGCAGGAAATCGTTCATGCCGAGGACGCTGTCCGCGACGTCTGAAAAAGCTTCCGGAACGGAGATCTCGGTGGCATTCGCAAAATGGGACTCGCCGCTACTCTGATAGCGGTGCATTTCGGTACCAAAGGCTCTGCCGAGATCGCCCGCCGTGCCGCTGAAGGAGATCCAGTTGGAGGCGCGCGCCGTTTTTTCGACGGTGAACCCCTGGAGCGCCAGCCAGGCGGAAAGCGTGCCCAGATCGTTCGCGCTGACGCCGAACTGGTCGCCGTATTCTTCGGGCGTCAGCCATTTCCGGTAATTGGGAGAAACCGGATCGCGTTGTTCTTCAAGGAGTTGTTCGAGCGCGGCCTGTTGTGCGGAGGAAGGTTTCAGAACCAGGCGAAGTCCGGTAATCCGCGTGGCAGGATCCAGCACGCCCTGGTCGGTCGAGCTGGCGACGCGGGGATGAACGCTGCCGGACAGCCGGACAGTCTGGTCTTGCCTGACTTCGCGAACGCGATCCGGCGGCGCGGACCACGCTAGCAGTGCCGAAACGGCAAAGGCCGCCGCAACCCGTGACGCCGGGCGGACGAACCGCAACAGAATCCCGAACACGATACCCTCCGAAGGACAACTTTTTAACTACTATTTGAAGTAGTCTTATCGGCGGAAATTCTCTTTTTCGAGAGTCTTTCGCGGGAAATTTCGGGGATATCAGATGAGCCCGAGTTCGGCCTGCTTTTCGAGATCGAGCAGATAGCCTTTGCGGCCGACGTTCATGGCGGAGGTTTCGCCCAGCTTTTCCTGCGCCCCGGCGGCTTCGTGAATGTGTCCGCAGAAGAAATACCGCGGTTTTTCGCGCTGCAGGAACTCGCGGACGGCGGTGCTGCCGCCGTGTTTCAGGTTCACGATACGGTCGAGCATGGTGCCCCGCGGCGGTGCGTGGAAAATGGCGATCATCGGCTTGAGGCCGTGGAAGGGCTTCATGCGCCCGGCGAGCTGCTCCTCGGTGTATTCCCCCGGCGTCCCGAAGGGGGTAGGGTTCGAACCGCCGAGGCCGACGACGTGGAACCCGCCGATTTCGAGGTGCCCGCCGTTGAAGTCGTGGAAGCCGAAGCGGGCGCAGAAGTCCGTGATCTGATCCGCCGTTTCGTGATTTCCGGGCATGACGTAGACGCGGTCCGCCCGCTTCTTCATGATCTCGCCCATGGCGTCGAGGCCGCGCGACCAGTTCACCAGATCGCCGGCGCAGAAGTAGTAGTCGGCCTCGATGGACATGAGCCGTTCGAGCGAGGGGGCGTCGCTGTGGATGTCGGAAAAGACGAGCAGCTTCATGTAATCGATATTAAAGCGGGCCCTGAATCCGGTTACGATAGCAGATATGAACCGGAGAGCTATCGGAGGCCTCCTGCTGGCGTTCGCTGCGGCGGGAGTGTGTTTCGGGGATCCGAGCGACGACTTTTATGCGGCCATCCGCGCCAATGACATGAAGCGCCTGACGGCGCTGGCGCGATGCTGCGCGGATGTGAACACGGCAGACCGGCTGGGCGAAACCCCGCTGATGTACGCGGCGGCGGCGGGTTCGCTCGAAGCCATGAAGTTTCTGGTGGAGAAGGGCGCGAACGTCAACGCGCAGAGTTTGTCAGGTGCGACGGCGCTCATCTGGTCGGCGACCGATATCGCCAAAGTCCGGTTTCTGCTCGAGCACGGTGCGAACGTGAACCTGGCGACCAAGCGCGGGCGCACGGCCCTGCTGATCGCGGCGATGAGCGACAGGTCGTATGACATCGTGAAGCTGCTGATCGACAAGGGCGCGGACGTGAAGGCGGTCGATTTCCTGCGCACGACGCCGCTGCGCGGCGCGGTGCTCGGCAACGATACCCGCACCGTCAAACTGCTGATCGATGCGGGCGTGGATGTCAACGCGGCCGATCTGCCGGGGATCTCGCCGCTGATGATTGCGGCGGGCTGGAACGGGAATATCGAAGCGGCGAAAGCACTGCTCGCGAAGGGCGCGAACGTGAATGCAGTCAGCCGGCCGGTGATGGGTCTTCCGGCGAAGAATGGCGCCTCGGAGTTCGGGCTGCTGACGGCGCTGACGATGTCGGCGGCGTTCGGCCCGCCGGATCTGATCCGCACCCTGATCGATGCGGGGGCGGATGTGAATGCGAAAGATGTGCGCGGCATGTCGCCGCTGATGCTCGCGGTGGCGACGGATCATCAGGATCCGGCGGTGATCCGGATGCTGCTCGAACATGGCGCCGATCTGAAGCTCACGAGCAAGCTCGGCGATAACGCGATCGACTGGGCGGGGAAGAACGGGCAGGCGCCGGGGAGAGAGTTGCTGAAGGTTTCGGCCGCGGCTCAGCCGGCCGCGGACCCGGTGAAGCCGGAGCCGCCGGCGGCGAATGCGAAAGCGGCGGTCGACCGGATTGTGCCGCTCGTCGAGAAATCGAGCTGGGAGTTCTTTGTCGCGAGCGGATGTGTTTCCTGCCATGCGCAGAGCATGACCGACTGGGTGGTGGGCGCGGCGCGCGCGAAGTCGTTTGCCGTGGACGAGAAAGCCTCCGCGGAACGGGTGAAGATGCTGAAGGTGGTCTATCCGCCGGAACCGCTGCTCGAACGCATGGATGCGGCGGGCGCGATGGAACAGCTTGCCTATCCGCTGGTGGGCCTCGCGGCGAATCACTACGCGCCGGATCGCATGACTGACGCGTTTGTGGCCAACATCGCGGCGCAGCAGCGGGCGGATGGGGCGTGGCACGTGGGCGCGGCGGCGCGTCCGCCGGCCGAAGAAGGCGACATCTTCCGCACCGCGGTTTGTCTGCGTGCGTTGCAGGCCTACGGGGCGCCGGGCAGAGGGGCGGAAATGACCGCCCGCGTGAACGCGGCGCGCGACTGGCTGAAAACCGCCAAAGCCACCACGACCGAAGACCGCAACATGCAGTTGCTCGGCCTTTACTGGGGCGGCGTGAGCGCAAAGGAACTGAAGCCGCTCGCGCAGGCGATTCTCGCGAAACAGCAGGTTTCCGGCGGCTGGACCCAGCATGATGGCCTCACCGAAGCGGATGCGTACGCGACCGGCGAAACGCTCTATGCGCTGGCCGCTTCCGGCGTGGTGACCCCGAAAGACGCGGCCTGGCGGCGCGGCGCGAAGTTCCTTCTCGATACGCAGCATGCCGATGGCTCGTGGTATGTGAAGAGCCGCACCGCGCGCATTCAGGCGCATTTCGAAGGCGGTTTCCCGTATCACTACGACCAGTGGATCAGCAACTGGGGCACGTCGTGGGCGGCTCTGGCCCTGATGGCCGACGTGAATGGCCCGGCGGCGCGCGCGGCGAAGTAGAGACATGCTGACCAGGCTCTGGCTGATCGCCGCGTTTGCTGTGGCTGCCGCGTCGGCCGAGAGCCTTTCGATCCGGGTCACGGAAACCGCGGGCATCCGGCGCACGGCGTTTCCGGCGAGCGCGAGAGTTCACGTGGGAGACACGCCGGCTCGCCTCAGCCTCAACGGGAAGGACGTCCCGGCGCAGTTCACCGCCGCGGCCGGCGGCTGGCTGGATGTCGACTGGAACGTGACCATCGGACCCGGTGAAACGCAGACTTACACGCTCGAGTACGGACCTTCCGTGAAGGCAGCCGAGCCGCCGCGCGGGCTCGCGCTCAAAGAGGAGGATGACGCGGTTCAGATCGGCGCGGTCCGGTTCAGCAAATCCGGAACTCCGCTTCTGCTCTCGGTGAAGTACCGGGGCGAAGAGATCGGGCAGGGCGTGAATGGCGTGTTCGTGACGGACGACGCGGGCCGGAAGTACGATCTCTCAAAGGCGGGCACGGTCAAGGTGGAGTTTCCCAAACGCGGACCGCTCGTGGCGTCGCTTGGCTGGTCCGGGCAGATACAGATCGATGGCAATTACTCTGTCCCGTTCACCATTACCGCCGAAATGCCGAACAGCAAGACATGGGTGAAGATTTCCGCCTCGGTTGAGGATCCGCAAAAGCGCGTGCGCGAGATCGGCGTGGGAACGCCCCTCGCATTCGGACCGCTGCCGTGGGTTTGGGATTTTGGAACCGCGCGATGGACTTATGGATCGCTGCGCAACGCAGCGGATTCCGTCACCATGACGCAGACCGCCGCGGGGGACTGGACCGTTGAGACCGGTCAACAAATGTACGAGAAATCTCCTGCGGGCAATACGGCCCCGGTCGAGTGGGGTCATTTCCAGGATGGGAAGGAAGTGGTCGCGTTCGCCCTTGAGCGCGGCGCGCAGCAGAACGGGACGTGGCGAGTCAGCCTCGATGGCAGGGGCCAGGCGATGTATCGCTTCGGACCCGTGGCGCCGTCAACGCATCACGAATTCGCCGTTTACCAGCACTTTGTCACCACGCCGGTGCAGATTGGCGCAGCCACGAGTCCGGCATCCATTCTGCGCCCGCTCGAAGTCTCGGTTGTGAATCCTTAAAACACAACGGAAGCAGATTTGCTCGAGCCACAACGAGTAATGTACTGGTGAGGACATGCTGAAGGCCGTCGATCCGCGTTGCGGCGCATGACGCAACGGATTTGAGTCATTTCGCGAAGGGCGCGCTTCTGTGGAAAACCGTGTCCGTCCGCACCTTATAGAGTTGCTGTTGCCTTTGCTCAAAAAGCGCTAGAATGGCGGCGTATGTGCTACGGGGTGTGACATGCCTGGTGGGCACGTTCATTCAATACAGAATATGTTTGACCCGCTGGCGACACCCGCGCAGCTGGTTTCAAACGTCTCCATCCTGACACTGGTGGTTTGCGGCGGTATTTTCCTGGTCGTGGCGAGTTTACTCGCCTACGCGGTCATCCGGTTCCGCCGGCGCCCGAGCGACGACAGTTCCGAACCCGCACAGATCTATGGCAGCAACCAGATCGAGATTGCCTGGACGGTGATCCCGATCCTGATCGTTTTCGTGCTTTCCATGGCCACGGCGCGCATCACTTCGGCCGTGCAGGATCACGCCATCCCGAAAGACGCGCTGCAGGTCACGGTGACCGGACACCAGTGGTGGTGGGAGTTTCGCTACACCGATGCGGCGATGAATTTCGTCACCGCGAATGAGCTGCACGTGCCGGTGAGCACGGCGGAGAAACCCGCGGTCACGCTGCTCACGCTGAAGTCGGCGGATGTGGTGCACAGCTTCTGGGTGCCGCAGCTTGCGGGCAAGACCGATCTGATTCCGAACCGCGTCAACACGATGTGGATGGATCCGAAGGAAATCGGCACGTATCCGGGAAACTGCGCGGCCTACTGCGGCACGCAGCACGCCTTCATGCTGCTGCGCGTGGTGGTCGAATCGCAGGAGGATTTCGCCCGCTGGGTGGAGCAGCAGAAGCAGCCCGCCGCCGTGCCCGAGGATCCCGTGGTGAAAGCCAATCAGACCGCGTTCCTCACCTCGGCGTGCATCGCCTGCCACACGGTGCGCGGCACGCGTTCGCCGGGAATCAGCGGGCCGGATCTGACGCATGTGGCCAGCCGCGAGACCATCGGCTCCGGCGCGACGACCAATACGCCGGAACACATGCGCGCGTGGATCGCCAATTCACATCAGTTCAAACCGGGGAATCTGATGCCGCCCATGAAAATGGACGCGGCGAAGCTGGATCAGATCTCCGCGTATCTGGGGACCCTTCGATAGAAAACTATGGCATCCGTAACCTATCCCCTCGGAGAGAGGCCCGCCTCGAACTGGCGTTCGGTTGCGCTCGACTGGATCGCGACCGTCGATCACAAAAAGCTCGGGCTGATGTACATCATCGTGGCCCTGCTCTTCTTCGTCGCGTCGGGCCTGCAGGCCGCCGTCATCCGCTGGCAGCTCATGGTGCCGAACAATGACGTGGTATCGCCGCAGGTGTTCAATCAGATGTTCACGATGCATGGCACGACGATGGTGTTTTTCGTCGGCATGCCGTTCATCGCCGGCCTTGCGAATTACCTGATCCCGCTGATGATCGGGGCGCGCGACATGGCGTTCCCGCGGCTCAACGCGCTGGGGCTGTGGATCACGCTCTTCGGCGGCATCATGCTTTACAGCAGCTATTTCGTGGGCGCCGGGCCGCATGGCAGCGCGCCGGACGTGGGCTGGTTCGCCTATGCGCCGCTCACCGAGCGCGCCTTCTCGCCGGGATCGAGCACGGATTTCTGGATCCTCAGCATCATCCTCAGCAGCACGGGCAGCACGATCACCGCGGTCAACGTTCTCGCCACCGCGCTTTCCATGCGCACCACGGGGATGACGCTCGCGAGAATGCCGCTCTTCGTCTGGATGTTCTGCGTGGTGGCGTTCCAGATCCTGGTGGCGCTGCCGCCGCTGACGGCCGCCCAGATCATGCTGCTCTACGACCGTTTCCTCGGTGCGCACTTCTTCGATACGCGGGCGTCCGGCAACGCGGTGCTGTGGCAGCACTTCTTCTGGCTGTTCGGGCATCCCGAGGTTTACATCCTGATGATTCCGGGCTTCGCCGCCGTGACGGAAATCATTCCGGTCTTCTCGCGCAAGCCGATTTTCGGGCGCGCCGCCATGATCGGCGCCAGCGTCTCGATCGGGTTCATCAGCCTCGGCGTCTGGGCGCACCACATGTTCACGATCGACATGCCTTCGGCATCGAACACGTTCTTCGCGGTCGCGACCATGCTGGTGGGCATACCCACCGGCATCAAGATCTTCAACTGGGTTGCCACCATGTGGGGCGGGAAGATCCGCTTCAAGGTTCCGATGATGTTCGCGACGTCGTTCCTCTTCCACTTCCTGATCGCGGGGCTGACCGGCATCATGCTCGCCGTCGCGCCTTTCGACTGGCAGCTCGGCAATTCGTACTTCGTCGTTGCCCACTTCCACTACACGCTGATCGGCGGCCTGCTGAACACGCTGTTCGCCGCGGTTTATTACTGGTTCCCCAAGGCGACCGGACGCATGCTGAGCGAGAAACTCGGCCGCTGGCACTTCTGGCTGCTGCTCATCGGTTTCCACATGACATTCGACATTCTGCACTTCGCCGGACTGAACGGCATGCCGCGCCGCATCTACACTTACCCGGCGGGACGCGGCTGGGAAACCGCCAACTTCATCTCCACCATCGGGGTGATTTTCCAGGCCGCGGGCATTCTGATGTTCGTGATCAACGTCATCTACGCGCTGGCCGCGGGCGAGAAAGCGGGCAACGATCCCTGGGACGCGTGGACGCTCGAGTGGGCCACCACGTCGCCGCCTCCTGAATACAACTTCGCCGCCGATCCCGTGGTGCACAGCGCGCGTCCACTGTGGGACCTGAAGCATCCGGAAGACCCCGACTGGAGATATGAATAATGTCCGCCGCAACCGCTACACCAGCTCGCGTGGCTGAAGACGCCGGGAATCTCGACCGCGGCAAGGTCGGCGTGATCGCGCTGTTCCTCACGGAATCGTCGCTGTTCGCCATCTTCGTCACCGCCTATCTGTTCTTCATCGGCGAAAGCAAAAACGGGCCGTATCCCAATGACGTGCTCACGGTGCCGGCGTGGGCCACTGTCTGCCTGCTTTCAAGCAGCGTGACGGTCGAGTTCGCGGTGCGGTCGCTGCGGGCGAATGCGCTCGGGCGATTCCAGCTGCTGCTCGCCGCGACGGTGGTTCTCGGCTTCGAATTCCTGCGGCAGACGGCGCTCGAATGGCAGAAGCTGATCTATCACGACGGCCTCACGATGGCGACCAATGTCTTCGGCACCACGTTCTATGCGCTCGTCGGGCTGCATGCTTCGCACGTGCTGATCGGCGCCACGCTGCTGCTGCTCGTTCTGGTGCTCAGCCTCGCCGGCGCGCGCGTCCGGGCGCATGAGCACAGGATCGAGCTGCTGAGCTGGTACTGGCATTTCGTCGACGCGATCTGGATCGTCGTCTTTACCGTGGTCTACGGAGTGGGGCGTTAAAAACGATATGGATCATTCAAATCCTTCAGGCAACGCGGTCGATCTGCCATCCCGGACCATCTGGCCGCTGGTTTTCGCGCTGGGCGTCGCGCTGATCTTCACCGGCTTCATTTCCAGCAAGTGGGTGAGCATCGTGGGCGCCGCGCTCTGGCTCGCGGCGTCGGTCGGCTGGTGGCTGCAGGTATTGCCCACCGAGCATCATGTGCATGTGCCGGTGGAAGGCGTGCCGGAGCAGGCCGAACCGGCGGAGATTGAAGTGCAGCGCATCCGGGTGGGTGAGAAAGGGCATCGTGTGGCCGCGCCGCGCCGCATCCGGCCGTTTTCCGCCGGATTCAAAGGCGGGATGGTGGGCGCACTCGCCATGGCGGGAGTGGCGATGTTCTTCGGGATCGTCTCCCAGGGCAGCGTCTGGTATCCCATCAATCTGCTGGCTGCTGCGGCCGTTCCCGATCTCGCTTCAGCGAGCGTCGAGACGCTGCGGCAGTTCAGTGCAACGGGATTGATTCTCGGGATCGTCATTCACTTCCTTACCTCGTACCTTGTGGGCGTCATCTACGCCGTGATGCTGCCCATGTTTCCGCGCGGAGCATTCTGGTGGGCCGGCGTCAGCGCGCCGGTTGTATGGTCGGGCGTGATCGCGACGACGATGGAACTGGTCAACCCGGCGCTGAACGCGCGGATCGACTGGAAGTGGTTCGTCGCTTCGCAGCTTGCCTTCGGTCTCACCGGCGGTTACGTGATTGCGCGCTCCGAGCAGATCGAAGCGCGGGAAAACGTGCCCTTGCCGATGCGCGCGGGAATCGAAGCGCCGGGCGTGCACGACGTGGACAACAAGAGATAACTTCCGATGCCGGATCCGCTTGCCGCAGCCATTCTCGGATCCTGGCGTTTCGATGGCGGGCTGATCTGCGGGCTTCTCGCTTCGGCCTGGCTCTACGGGCGCGGCTGGTGGAAACTGCATCGCGAGCTGCCTGCACGCTACACCCTCGAGCGGCTGATCTCGTTCAACGCCGGGCTCGCATTGATCTTCCTCGCGCTCGAATCTCTGCTCGACGCCTTCGCCGGTTTCCTGCTCGAAGTGCACATGGTGCAGCATCTGCTGCTGATCATGTTCGCGCCGCCGCTCGTCTGGTACGGCCAGCCGGTGACGGCGCTGCTGCGGGGACTTCCGCAAAACTGGTTGAAGGAAGGCCTCGGGCCGTTTCTGCGCTGGCGCGCATTGCAGCGTCTGGGACGCGTTCTTTCAAATCCGGTTCTTTGCTGGGGAGCGATGGCCGGCGCCGTCGTCTTCTGGCACCTGCCGCGGATGTATGACCTTGGCCTTGCCTCGCCCGGCTGGCACATGCTGGAGCACGCGTCGTTTCTGACCGCGGCGCTGCTCTTCTGGCGCCCCGTGATCGCAAACCCAGGCTGGCTGACCATCCCTTATCTGCTGCTTTCCGACATCGTCAACACCGCGCTTTCGGCCTGGCTCGTGTTCTCGAGCCACGTGGTTTACCGGACCTACGCGGCCGCGCCCCGGCTTGGCGGAATCCCGGCCCTGCGCGATCAATCGACCGCCGGATTGCTGATGTGGATCCCCGGTTCGATCGCGTATCTCGTTCCGGCGTTCGTGATCACGATGCGGCTGCTCGGCGGGAAGCGGGCCGAAGTCACGGACGCTCCCGCGCGCGAACTGCGCCGGCCGGCAGCGAAGCAGCCACTGGACCTCACCTGGATCGTGCGCTGGCGGCATTTTCGCCGCATCCCGCAGGCGATTCTGTTCCTGCTGGCTGCGGCTGTTGTCATGGACGGCCTGTTTGGACCGCAGGTCGCGCCGCTGAATCTGGCGGGCGTTCTGCCGTGGACTTACTGGCGCGGTTTCGTCGTCATCGGGCTGCTCGCCGCCGGGAATCTGTTCTGCATGGCGTGCCCGTTCATGTTCGTGCGTGATGCCATGCGCAAGCTGTTTCCGCCAAAGCATCGCTGGCCGGTCATCCTGCGCACCAAATGGATCGCTGCCGCGCTCGCCGCGCTGTACTTCGTCGCTTATGAGAAGTTCCGTCTGTGGAACAGCCCGTGGTGGACGGCGTGGATCGTGATCGGCTATTTCTTGGTTGCGGTCGCCATCGACACGTGGTTCCAGGGCGCGTCGTTCTGCAAGTACGTTTGTCCGATCGGGCAGTTCCACTTCGTCAATTCGCTGGTCTCGCCGCTCGAGGTTCGCACGAAGTCGGCGGCGGTGTGCGATTCCTGCCAGACGCATGACTGCATTCGCGGGAACACGAAGCAGCGCGGCTGCGAGATGCAGCTCTTCCAGCCGGCCAAAACCGGCAACTTCGACTGCACCTTCTGCATGGACTGCGTGCACGCGTGTCCGAGCGATAACGTCGCGGTGCTGCGCGCGCTGCCGCCGCAGAAGGCCCCGAACCGCCGGCTGGATGTCGCGGCGCTTGTCCTCGTCCTCGTCTTTGCCGCATTCGCCAGCGCGGCGGCGATGACGACGGGAACGGGCAGATTGTGGATGTACGTAATCGGAGCTCTGGTTGCCGGCGCGGCGCTGTTTCCGAACGTCGGCTTCTCGCTTGTCCCGCTCGGCTGCAGCATGTGGGCGGCGCATTTCTTCTACCACCTGGCGATCGGCTGGAACTCTCTCGGGCCCGTGCTGGCCCGCGTCTTCCACCTCACGATTGCGATGAGCCATACCATGTCTTCGCCCGGCTGGCTGCTGCGGACGCAGTTGCTTCTGCTCGATGGCGGGCTGCTCTGGGCGCTTTATCTTGCATGGCGCAGAAGGTCCGCCCCGGGGATTGCTCTCGCCATCGCGCTTTATCTTTTCGGCGTATGGGTTTTCTTCCAGCCGATGGAAATGCGCGGGATGCTGATGCTATGAAGCGCGTGCTGCTGGTTGCGCTGCTCCTCGCTGCTCCGCTCTTCGGAGACGGCGGCATCGTGCTTGCGCGTCAGGATTCCGGCCCGTTCACGATCACCGTCTTCGCCGCGCCCGCGGACTGGAGCGTTCTCGTGCAGCGCCGCGATACGCTCGCGCCCGTCCTCGATGCCACGGTTTCCATCCGGCTCACTTCCGGCGAACGCGAAATGGTCTTTGCCGCCGATCATGCGCATGCGCAGAACAAGCTGCTCTACGCGGCTCCTGTGGCCCTTCCGCAGCCAGGCGACTGGAAGTTCGCCGTCGCGGTGAACGGTGCGCCTCCCGCCAGCGGTGTCTTCAAAGCCGCCCCAGCGCCGGGCGATCGCGCGGCGTACTGGTTCTATTTCGCGCTGCCTGCCGGCGTGATCCTTCTCTTCCTGCTTCACCAGAGACTGGCCGCGAGAACCACGCCGGCGCAGACGATCACGAACCAGTCGCCGAAGCGCGTATACACGGTCTTGTCTTCGCGATAACGGAACGCAAAGCGGGCCGAAACTTCCTGATACTCATCGGCGGCGCGCATGACGCGGCCGGCCGGATCGATCGCCGCCGTGATGCCGTTGTTGGTGCTGCGCAGAATCCAGCGATGATTCTCCGCCGCGCGCATCCGCACGATCCGGAGGTGCTGCTGGCGCGCCTCGCTCCTGCCGAACCATCCGTCGTTCGAGACGTTCAGCAGAACCTCGGCGCCCGACTCGACAAACTCGCGCACCCAGGCCGGGTAGACCGATTCATAGCAGATGAAGGAGCCGATGCGGTGCCCGTCGATGGAAGAGACAACCGGGTTGCGGCCGGCTTCGAAATCGCCTGCCTCGCTCGAGACCTTCTTCGTGATCGCGCCGAAGGGCCATGGCACGTACTCGCCGAAAGGCACCAGGTGAACCTTGTCATAGCGGCTGACAATGTTCCCGCCGGGCCCCACCAGCAGCGCCGAATTCAGCGGCTGGTTATCGGCGGCGCGCGCCACGACTCCGGTCAGAATCGCGGCGTGCGTGGTCCGCGCAAGGCGCGAGAGCATCCCGGTGAACTGCGGATCGTAATCGTAAAAGGGCGCCGGCATTTCCGGCCAGACGATGAAGTCGGTCTTGCCCTGATCGGCCAGCACCGGCCCGAGAGAGGAAATGGTCAACTGGCGCTCGGTCATGTTGAGCAGATCGTCGCTCCAGATCGCGTCTTCGCTGATATTGGGCTGAACGAGCACGGCGGAAGCGTCGCCGCGTTCCGCGCGGGGAACGTCCGGCAGCAGGTAGAGCCCCGGCAGGAGCAGCAGCCACGCCAGTTGCGGCCGCGGCAGGCGCAGGATCAGCCACGCGACGGCCGCCGCCATCAGGGCGAACACGAACGACAATCCCCACACGCCGGTGAATGGCGCAAGGCGCAGCACCACGTCCATGTCGCTCGCGGCGTTGCCGAGCATGAGCCACCCGAAACCGGTCGGACCATGCGTCCACTCAATCGCGACCCAGAGCGCCGCAACCGCAGCGACTGCGAGGCGCGAACGAAGCATGCGCCCGGCGAGCGCGGCGAAGACGCCCGTCTGGATCGCCTTCGCCAGACACATCAGCGCGAACAGGGCCCATGCGCCAAGATCCCCCACGCCGCCGTACTTGCCGAGCGTGTCGTGGATCCAGGAGCAAAGCCCCCACCAGTAGGCGAACCCGCAGCCGTAACCGAGCGCGAATCGCCAGGCCCAGCGGTCCTCGCGCGCGCAGGCGATGATCAGCGGCGTGAGAGCCACCGGCGCCAGCCACACAAAGTTGAACCGCGGATAGAGAACAACCAGCAGCGCGGAAGAAAGAAACGCGAGGAGCCAGTTGAGAATCACGCGTGCGCTGCCTGCTCGCTCACGAGGTCCGCCATGTAGGAACTGCGCACCAGCGGTCCGCTGAAAACCATCTTGAAGCCGAGCGAAAGGCCGTGGTCGCGATACGCGTCGAACTGCGCGGGTGAAATATACCCGGCCACTCGCAGATTGCGGCGCGTGGGCTGCAGATACTGGCCGATGGTCGCGACGTCGACATCCTGCTCCCGGAGATCGCGCAGAAGCTGATGAACTTCGTCCGCCGTTTCGCCAAGCCCGACCATGAATCCCGACTTGGTGAGCACTTCCGGCCGATGCGCCCGCGCGAAGCGCAGCACTTCGAGCGACTGGCGATAGTCCGCCTGGGGACGAACCCGGCGATAGAGGCGCGGCACGGTCTCCATGTTGTGGTTGAAGACATGCGGACCGGCGTCGAGCACGCGCGCGACCGCACCCAAATTGCCGTCGAAATCCGGCGTGAGAACTTCCACGCGCGCCTCGGGAAGGGCCTGTCTGACGAGCCGGACGGTCTCGGCGAAGTGCGCGGAGCCGCCGTCAGGAAGATCGTCGCGATTCACGCTGGTGATCACGACGTAGCGCAGCTTCATCTCCGCGCACATCCGCGCCACGTTCTCCGGTTCATCGGGATCGAGCCGCATATCGTGGATGCGCGGGTTGCCTTTCGGGACCGAACAGAAGCCGCAGCCGCGCGTGCAGAGATTGCCGAGAATCATGAAGGTCGCGGCGCCGCGATGAAAGCACTCGTGGATGTTCGGGCAGCGCGCCGATTCGCAGACCGTGTGGAGATGGAGAGCGCGCAATCCCGATTTCAATCGGTTCAGCGATTCGAAATGCGTGGCGCTCCGGCGCGCCCACTCGGGCAGGCGCGGGCGGGCGGGCGGATCGATCTGAACGAGAGTCTGCTCCACGGCGTTACTTCTGCACGAAAGCGTTGGCGAAGCCGAGCGATTTGAGCTTCGCTTTCGCATCCGCCACCTGAGCCGTCTGACGGTACGGGCCGACCAGCACGCGGAAGAACTCGGGCTTCGGGCTGTCGGCGAGCCGCGCCGGGAAATCCTGCTCGCGCAACGTTTTCATGAGCTTCGTCGCGTCATCGCGGCGCAGCGCCGCCACCTGCAGCCACATCGCGCCCGGCTCGAGAGGCGCATCGGCTGCTTCGGGTGCAGCCGGCTTCGCAGCCGCAGCCGCGGGTTTCACGGGAACTTCGGGCGCGGGCTGAGCTGCCGCAGTCTGAGCAGGCGGCGGGTCGGCGGGTGCGGGGGCCGGAGTGCCTGTGTCCGGCGTGGGTGCCGCGGGCGCGGCAGCAACCGGAGGTTCAGAAGGCGGTTCCTCCCGCGCGCCCGGAGAAGCCGGCGCCTGAGCAGGGGTGTCTGCCCCTGCAACGACCGGTTTGGTGGAGTTCCGCCCGATCATGTAACCGAGCGCAAAGAAGACGCCGCACAGTGCGACCACTACAAAGAAGAGACTGATCAGCTGGGTATTGCCGAGAATCAGTTCTTTCTCGTTCTCCCGTTCACTCATGACTTCCACTGTCTCCGTTCTTCAGAATACCGAGCTTGCTCCTCCGCCCTGCGACCGCGGCCGACAGCAGAAAACTGATCAGGATCGAGAACAGAAGCGCCCATCCCGCTGCCGCCAGCCATCCGAGATGACTGTCGATTCTCAACAAGCCGTAAAGCATCATGGCCGCGCCTCCGAGCGTGAAGAGTCCTCGCGCCCGGAGAGTGGCTTCAAGTACAAAGCAGACCAGGGAACCGGCAACGAGAACCGCGCCCGCCACATCGAATGTTCTTGCAGCGGGCGAACCGAGAGCCAGCACGATGCACACCGCACCCGCAATCCCCGGCAGGATCCCGCCGCGGGAGAGTTCAAAACAAACGCCGATCACGCCCAGCGCCAGCAAAAGCAGGACTTTTTCCGGATCGCCGAGAGCCGCGAGAAGGCGTTCATGAGCCGCGAGCATATCGGATTTCCTGATTCATTAAATAAAACATTTCTTCGTGGAAATGTAATCCTCGCCTTCTATAATTGAGATTAGAGCACTATGCCTGGTAAGTCAGCAGTAAAAAAAGCAACCCCCGCAACGGAAACGGCGCCGGCGAAGAAATCGCCCCGCGTCAGCACGGCAAAACACAGAACCAAGAAGCTGCAGGAACCTCAGGCGGTTGTGGAAGCCACGGCCGACAACAGCCGCGATGTCATTGCGTCGATCGCATACGGATACTGGGAATCCCGCGGACGCCATGGTGGCAACGCGCTCGAAGACTGGCTGCGCGCGGAAAAAGAGTACTTCGCGGCCAAAGCGGCCGCGGCAACGGCCTAGCGACCGAGAGATCCCCGAACTTCGGAAACCGCGCTCAGTATTTCCGCAGGACGGCGAGGAGCCGGCCCTGAATCTGCACATCCTGCGCCGGAACGCGAATGGGGCTCATCGCCGCATTCGCCGGCTGCAGGCGGACGACGTTGCCCGGCTCGCGGTAATAGCGCTTGAGCGTCGTTTCGCGGCCGCCCACGAGCGCCACCACGATATCGCCGTCGCGCGCTTCCATGGTGTTCTCGACCAGGATCATGTCGCCTTCGCAGATATGATTCTCGATCATGGAGTTTCCGCGCACCTTCAGCGCGTAGGTGTCCTTCTGGCCGACGAAATCCGCGAAGCTGACGGTCGCGCGGTCATCGTATGTCTCGACCGGCACGCCCGCCGCGATGGAACCGAGAACCGGCACTTCGAGCGATGCTTCGAACCGGTTGCGCCTCTGCTCCTGCAGGTAGCGCGGCGCCACTTCCACCGAACGGCTCTGGTTGTGGCTGCGGTGCAGATAGTTCTTCGTCTGCAGCGCTGAAATATGCTTATGGACAGTTGCGATCGAATTCAGGTTGAGACCGCGCGCGATCTCTTCGTAGCTGGGACTGTAGCCGAACTCGACCTGAAAAGATGCGATAAAGTCGAGTACTTCTTTCTGTCTGCGGGTGATCGCCATCTGCAAGTATCATAGGCGAACAAAAGGTGAAATTGCAAGGGGAAATCCTTTTATTTGCGGCAACTACGGGCTATCAGACGCGCTCGATGGCCGCGGCCGCGCGGCGCCAGGGAATCGGCGTCAGGCTCGCCACCGACCGCTGCCATATCCTCGAAGATCCCTGGGGCGACCGCGCCCTGCCGGTCCGCTTCGAGGCGCCGGAGGAGTCAGTGGAATCGCTGGCGGGCGCGCGGGCGGATGGGATTGTCGCGGTTGCCGACCGGCCGACGC